>JAGMCY010000122.1 GCA_023128965.1 Candidatus Aenigmatarchaeota archaeon
GCCTTCTCGAGCAAACCCTGGAGATCGCCGTAACCTATCACCCTCGAGACGAACCTTTTCGGGTCGTATTCCTCGAACGCGTCTAACTTCTCCCCCACCCCTATCATACGGACGTTTGATTCGGAAACGCTCGCCGCAGCCAGCGCTCCTCCTCCCCTGGCTGTTCCGTCAAGTTTCGTGACTATCAGGCCAGTTATCCCGACGAGCTTGTTGAACTCCTCGGACTGCTTCCTCGCGGCTTGCCCTATGTCAGCCGGGATCACGAGAAAAACCTCGTCCGGTTTTATGATCTCACCCAGCTTTTTCAGTTCCTTTGCCAGCTTGTTGTCCAAAGCGTCCCTCCCTGCCGAGTCGAAAATCAGAACGTTTTCCTTCGCCTTTTTAACCGCGTTCTTGGCGATATCCTCCGGTTTCTTCCCCTCAAAATACACAGGGGTCTCAACCTGCTTCCCTATCTGTTTAAGTTGATCCTGCGCAGCAGCCCTATGCGTGTCGCAGGCGACGAGAGCAACGGACAACCCCCTTTTCTTGAACCATCTCGCCAGTTTACCGCACGTAGTCGTCTTCCCGGAACCGAACAACCCTATCAGGAGGATTTTCTGATTTCCTAATGAAAGCTTCCCCCCTTCCTTCCCGAGAAGCGAAACGATCTCCTCATACAGGGTCTTTACGAAATACTCCTTGAGCGTCATACCCTTAGGAGGAGCCTTCAGGACCTTGTCCTTTATGTTTTGGGAAATCTCGGAAACCATCCGGACATCCACATCCGATTGTATAAGCGTTCTCTGGAGATCGCGGATTATCGATTCAACCGCTTCCTTGTCGACGACGCCTAGTCCCATGACTCTTTTGAAAACCCCCTTCACTCCTGATCCGAACTTGTCCAGCACCATAGCGAACCTCTAAGTTTATAAGTTCACATTCATATATAAATTTGAAATTCCGCCTCAACGGCTTTGTGTACTAAGTAAGGAAAACGTCTGACCTTTTACAGAGAAGTGCTATTAGATATGCAAAGCCGACTTTTAAAACCTATTTCCCAAAGATTTTTCATGAAGATCATACTCTGGATCGGCGTGGGCGCGATACTTCTCGGAGCGCTTCTCTTTGGAGGATACGGGCTATCCGTCTTCCTTTCAGCTGAGGACATCCCGTTGCCCATAAAGGCAGGCTCGCTCGCCTTCCTCGCAGGCTTCATCATTATCATGTTATACCTGGTCATTGACAGGATAAAGGACATAAAGGAGGGAAAAATATGATAATAAGCACATCACAGGACGTTTCCGGAAAGAAAGTGACCAAAACCATTGGCGTAGTCACTGGAAGTACCATAAGGGCAAAACATCTGGGAAAGGACATAATAGCTGGTCTCAGGAACATAGTCGGCGGGGAGATTAAGGAATACACAGAAATGCTGATAGAAGCCAGGAAGGAAGCCCTTCAGAGAATGGAAGAAAACGCAAAGGGCATGGGAGCCGACGCGGTGATAGGTATGAGGTTCACCACATCAATGGTCACAAGCAACGCAGCAGAAATACTGGCATACGGTACAGCGGTGAAGCTGGGTTAATTTGTTAAATACACAAAATGGTGACTTTTTACACAAAAACCCGACTTTTTACACACGAGGCACTATTTACACAAAGCCCGCCTCAACGGCTTTGCCCAATAAGTCAGAAAAATAACCTACTTTTTGTGCAGACGGCATTTTTGCCCAAAAAGTATATATTTTTTATCTATAAATTATCTTTATGAAGAATGACTTTTCAAAAAAATGTATCTCAATTATAAGAAAACATATACCAGAAGGATGTGTTGAGCAATCTAAACCTGAATTTGTTAAAAGAAAGGATGGTAGCGATTATACTGATATAGATTTTTATTTTTACAAAGATATAATTTTTCCAGAATGTGTATTTAGAATTATTTTTGTTTTTGAGTTTGCTAAACTATCAGAAGATTGGGTAACCCTTAAACCACACAGAAAGGTAAAGGGAAGTCCACATGGTATTATAGCAGAATCTTCAGATAGGAAACTTACTTTTGTATCTCCAAAGAACGTTTATATGCCATTCAATGATGAGAATTTTTACACAGAATGTAAGATACATAAAAAAGATTTCAAAACAGGAAAATTTACCAAAAAAAGTGATTATGTAAATGACGACATAAGAAAGGCTGTAGTAGGTGCCTTAAAATTATTGTTTGATGCCAATAACGAATTCATACTTCTTAATAGAAGTTTTATTGTTTATTCATTTGTTGTAACAGAGCAACAAATTAAAGGCCACAGTCCCGTTTTTAAGTACTATCTGGAAAATGAAATAAAGAAACTCCCGTTCTTAAATAATGTTTCTTTGGAATATCTTGAACCAATTCAAGTACAAATTCTTAATGAAAAGGAAATTGATATTATACTTCCGGTATTTACACATATTTTCAAGTCTATTGAAGTATTTCATCCAGTAGGTTATGAAGTAATGAGAATGGCATTGGATCCTCTTGTTGAAGAAATGAAAAAAGATGATATAGAAAGAAAAAAGAAATTATAAAATTATATGGCAAGGAAATGAAAGAGATAGGAAAATTGCGGGAAAACGCAACCGATAAAATTAAAAAATTAAGTAATTACATAGAATCAACATTTATGGGAGTTGATTGAAATGGTGGGGGACAAATCAACTATTGAAAAAAGTACTGTAAAGTGTCCATTCTGCCAAAAAGGAGACATAGACATAACCGAGTATTCTGCTTATTATAGCAATACTTATGCACGTGCTTTTGGTAAAGTAAAAAAGATTCCCCTATACCATGAGGGACACATTGAAGTTCACAATAAATGTTCAAATTGCGGTAAATCCAAAAGCGAACTTAAAGAAGTAATAGAGAAAGGTAAAACAAAAGTTATGACCCACGAAGAACGCATAGCCATGTACAAAAAGAGGGGATTGCCTCTTGTGATTGGTGGGAAATAATTTTAAGCTTTATTTTTTCTCTTTTTCCTTTGACTCTTGACGATGCTTCTTTGTTTTTTGGTATTTCTCATAATATTCTAATATCACATTGTGACTTCAGATTTAAGAATGTGTGATTGAACGACTTTTTGGGCAGAAGCTACTTTATGGGCAAAGCCCGCCTCAACGAAACCTTTATAAACCCCCAAATTAATAAATATTTATAAATTGACTATTATTAAGTGATAAATAATAGAGGTGTTGGAAAATGATAAGAGTTGGTAATAAAATATACGAAACAGCTATCACCGATGGACCTATTAAGGCAGGTAGAGATTGTACACAACTAAAAGAAGTAATGGATCTGGATAAACTTGGAAGAGGAAATATAACCAAAACGGACAGAGATGGAATTAATTATAGACTAGAATTTCGTTTGCCAAAAGAAGGATCAATAGTAGGTCAGGACTGTATGACTTGGGTTCCAGAACCAGGGTTCGACGAAATAGCTTATGCCGCAAAGATGGCAAGAGACTATCTTAAAAACAAATGGCAAGAGAAAGTTTTACCTACACTAAGAAAAATGGGTGTTTATAGAGAATAGGTCTTATACTTTTCACTTCTCCAGCTCAAAGCTCGCTTCCCCGTGTCTTTCGAAATCCTTCACTATCCCTTCTCCGATCGTTCTGACCTTGCTCTCGGTTTCCCTGTAGTTCTTCCCGTTTCCTTCAAGAACGTATTTCGGGGCTGAGACGTACTGGACGTTTAAACCCTCTTTCTTCGCCTTTGCCAATGCCTTCTTTATCAGTTCGATCCCGTTGGGTTCGCGGGTTATGAGTTTTAACCGCCCTTTAACGATGAACGTCTTCTCGGCGAAGTTCTTCCGGGCGATCTCCGTGATCGCGTCCGCCCATTTGCCAGGGACACCCTTGCTCTTCAAGAGATCAGGGGATTTTAGCGAGAACTCGAAAACCTTCGTCAGCGACCCGAATTCCTCGATTAAGAGATTTCCTATTTCCTTCTTTGTCTGCTCGAGGTTCTTCCCCAGGCTTTTCCCGGCCATTTCCAGCAATTTCTCCGAACGCTTCTCCCTCTTGAACTCATTCAGCTTTCTCGCGGTGTCCTCCCTGTGGACCCTTTTGATCGAAAGGGAGATGTGGTCAGGATAAGCATCCATTACCCTGCAGACAACGTACTGCCTCTCCTTTATGAATTCGCGGATGTCCCTCACCCACCTGGAAGCGACCTCTGAGACGTGAATCAATCCCGTTAGATCATATTCAAGAATATAGGCTATCGCGGAATGGGGATTAATCTTGGTTATCCTGCACACGACAAATTCATTCCTTTTAGGCAATTTTTTCATGGCTCAGACCTCCGAGACGTCCTCGCTTTTTATTTTCCCCTTCCCCCCTGTGGGTTCTACGAGAACCTCCCCACATACCAGACACTTAACAGCGCTCGCGGACTTTTCGAACACGACCTGCTCATTTTTGCACTTCTTGCACTTCACCTTCAAGAATTTGGAAACCATTATACCTTTACTCCTTACCTTCCTTTTTCTCCTCTTTCTTTTCTTCTTTCGCTTCTCCTTCCTCTTCCTTCGCTTCCTCTGCAGGCTCCTTTTCTTTGGCTTCCCCTTCCTTTTCCTCGGGTTTAGCCTCTCCCTCTGTTGGGGTCTCGCTTTCCGCGGGCTTCTCTTCCGGCTCCTCCCCTTTAGCCTTCTTTTTCTCCATTCTTTTCTGGATTACCTCGAGTTTGTCTTTTGGGATGTCATCCTTCTTGGAGTATACAAAAACCTTCAGTTTAGATTCACCCTTGCCCTTTATTGAGAATATCTTATCGATCAGTATAAGGTCCTTTTTGGCCCTGAGGGCTTTTTCGAGAAATGGGAGAATATCTTTTCTGGGCGGGGTCGGCTTTCCGGTGTGTTCGAATACAGCGTGCACTTCCTCCCTTTTCAATAAGGGATTCTTTTTCTGATCGAGTATTTTCACGGACATCATTTCACCCACAAAGCGTATTTTCCAGGGGCTGTTATACCGAGAAGCTTCGCTATCTCCGATTCGTTAGGATCACTCACCACCACAACTCCCTTCCATGTTTTGGTGAAATCCTTCGTCCCGCACGCTGGGCATTTATCCTCCAGAACGAATCTCCTGCAGTGCTTGCAGACCTTTTCCTTATCAACCATTCTATCGCCCCTTTTTCTTTTTCTCCGTTTTCTTCGCAACTCTCTTCTCTTCCTTTTTATACCACTCTGTTGCTCCCAGGCCCGGCTGCCTTGTTGTCAGCCCTATTTTGTATTGGTTCTCAGCCATGGAAACTGATATTATTCTGGCGAAGACGACTGACTTTTCCTTCATCCTCCTCTTCGTTTTCTTGCCCGTGAACATCAGGTTTTTCGGGTCGTAAGAAACGAAGTCGTCCATCAGCTGCGAAACGTGAACCATCCCATCCACAGGACCGATTCTAACGAAAACACCGAATTCCGTGACGTCTATCACTTCTCCCTTCACCAGTTCGTGCTGTTCGGGTATGTACGTCAACACGCTGAACTCGACCGGGTAGTAAAGAGCGCCGTCGCCCGGAATTATCGTTCCCTCTCCGGTTTCCCCGATTGACATCACCGATAATATAACGCCTAAATTTTTGTCTATCGAACCCTCGAGCTTCTCTTCCAGACTCGCCTTAATCGCATCCTCCAGATTCATACCGAACTTGTCGGGTGAAACCCGTATCTTATCGCTAATATCGAAAATCTTGTACATGCTATCCCTCGATTCAGGTCGTCAGTCGATAGTTTCAAGCGACGACCTGAATCATAAATCCAAGTCGTCAATCGATTTATACAGTGTTTTTGTTAGGTTATATTTATAAGATTTTAATTAAAAAGCCTTATATCTCTTCCAATATGCATATATTCGGTTTTATGAACGCGACATCGCAGAACAGTTCTCTCAAACCTCTCGTGGAATTTATACCGGTGAGGTCGATCTGGGTCCCATCTAGATTGAGCATCCAGTCCATGGTCTCGTTCTCACTCGTTCCATGAGAAAGGACGAGATAACCCTCGAATTCCTTCAATTCCACGAAATCCTTGTACATCCCCTCCTTTTCAAGGCATTCGATACAGGTCACGTTGTAGAAATACTCTATGATAACCTTCCCGTTCCTAAGGATACCCACCCTCTCCTCCGGGGTGAGCGTTCTGTTCAGAACGTTCGGAACCTCAACAGGACCCGGTCCTTCCGGTCTGTAACCCATCATGGCGAACCCTACCATGCTCGCAACCATTATGAACCCGATAAATATCGCCATGAACCTCTGTTTCGCAACCCTATCCATTTACTCCCCTCTCCATCTATTTAGAATTGAGATATTTATTCTTTCACGAAAAACCTTATAATTTTCGGGTACATAATTTCTATATGGTTTCTCCCGCCAGTTTATGCATAATCTGCAAGGGTTCGCGCAGACTCTGCGGATGGAGGGTTTGCCCTTTGTATTCCAGAATAAAGGTAATGCCCCAGATAGAAAAAACCCTCAAGAAGGAGTTTTTCGGGCCATCGACCTCGGTGTTCGTGGGGCATAACTTCTACCCGAACATTTACATCGGTCCTCTCGCAGCGATCGATTCCGAAAACATCGAGATTGTGGATTCTCCGCAGGAGTGGTTCGGGAAGCCTTACGGCGAAATCATCCGCTTTCGTTCGCTAGTTTTGAGATCGAAATACAGGGAAAACATATTCTCGCGTTCGAAATTCGTGGAGCAAAACCAAGAGCTCGCTCTTGCGAAAAAACCAACGGACGTTGAACTCGAATTCAAGAAGAAACCAAAGGTTTCATTCGAATTTTCCGATATCACACAACCTATGGGCCCTTCCGGAACCCTCGAAAAATTCAGGATAACGGAAAACCCGAAAATACCAAGAAAAACCGAAAGGATAGTGAATGACGAGCTGAAAGCGGAGGAAGCGAGCTTCCTTCTCTACAGGCAAGGAGCGAATGTTTACAGGGTTTCAACCATCCTCTCTTCAGGCATCCTGGGCCTGGAGGACAACAGGAAGCTTGTCCCGACCAAGTGGTCGATCACCGCAACAGATGACCT
>JAGMCY010000123.1 GCA_023128965.1 Candidatus Aenigmatarchaeota archaeon
GCTGCGAAATCCTTAACGTGATTTTCATTTATATTCTGATTCTGTCTTGTACTCGCTCTTGGTCTGGTATTCGCTTTTAAGGGAATACTCGCTCTCAAGGGATTCCAGTTCTGATATGTTCACGCCTTTCCCGTATTCCCTTATCGCCTCGTCGGGTTCCTCCTTTATGTCTACTTCGAATTCAAACCACTCGGATTCAGGAGGAATCTTCCACTTGACGCTCGAACTTGTCTTGAATCTCCATATTTCCTTCCCGTTAAGGTCAATACAGTAGAAATGGCAGTCAAAAGAGCCGAAGTAGAGTTTACCTTCATGCATGATAGGGGTGGATATTATTTCCCCATCAGTCTTGAACCTCCACAGTTCTTTACCGGTCCTTCCGTCAAGCGCGTAAAAGTTCCCGTTCGAAGAGCCATAGTAAAGGATTCCGTTTTCTATCAGGACTTCCGGCGAGCCGTCCATGTAAGAATCTGTCATGAATTTCCATACTTGTTTCCCCTCCTTGTTAACACAGTACATGTTCCCGTCACCCGATACGAAATAGATAAGATCTCCAAATGGTTTGGGAGAAGCGAGGAGCCACCCCCCTGTTCTGAACCGCCACTTCTCTTTTCTGTTTTCAAGATCGATTGCATAAACATTCCCGTCTATGCAGCTTATATACAAAACGTTATCATCTGCGAAATAGGGAAGTGAGTTGGAGATGTTCCCACCTGTCTTGAAACGCCACAGTTCCCTCCCTGTTTCCGGGTCGAGGGCGTAGAGATTATCGTCATAGCTTCCTATATACATAATTCCATTGTGAATGGTCGGGGCGGAGCCTACTTCCGCACCTGTTTTGAATCTCCACAATTCTTTTCCTGTTTTTGAATCAACTGCATAAACATTAGAATCCTCAGAACCGAAGTAAACCTTTCCGTCTTTAACAATGCAAGAACCATATATACTCCCACCTGTCTTGAATCTCCAAATTTCCTTCCCACTTTCCCCATTAAGAGCATACATGTGTCCATCATAGGAACCTGCGTATATTATTCCATTCTCCTCTGCCGGTCTCATGTCAACAAAAATCTGGCTTGCCTTGAATTTCCAGACCATTTTCCCGGTGTTAAGATTCAGGGCGTAAAGGTAATGATCCCCGCAGCCGAATATCACAAGATTTCTGTATTTAAGGGGGGAGCTGCTTATACCTCCACTGACCTCGTTTCCGGGGAGTTTCCACAGGAGCATGAACTTGCTGCTCCTGCGCTTAACCATGCTTGAGCCGATTTCCAGATCAAAATCCCTTTCGAATTCGAAGTCCATGATTAATACTTGCCAGCACAAATTAAAAAACTATAAATATCCAAAAACCAAAATAGGGTTTTAAAGGGATTGCTATGATTTTAACACAGGAACAAAAGCTGAATATATTGCTCGGCTTGTTCGTTGCAGCGATCGTGGCCGCGAATCTTTTAGGGACGAAGATCGCGAACCTCTGGTTTGTTGTCGCTTCTGTGGGGATCTTCATGTACCCCATCACATTCCTTGTCACGGACGTAGTGGAAGATGTTTTCGGGAAGGAGAAGGTAAAGGGGTTCGTGATCGCGGGTTTTCTTGCTATAATCTTTGTGATGTTGTTCACGATTTTATCCGTTCTACTTCCGCCTGCTTCCCGCTACCCTTTCAATGAGGAGTTTTTGACCGTGTTCAATCCCTCTATAAGGATAATGATAGCGAGTCTGATCGCCTTCTTGCTGGCGCAATACCATGACATATGGGCGTTCAACTTCTGGAAGAAGAAAACTAAAGGGCGCTTCTTATGGTTGAGGAACAACCTGTCAACGGTCGTTTCCCAGTTCATTGACACCACGGTCTTTATGTTCATCGCCTTTTACATGGCCACCCCAACATACACGGTGGATTTCATTTTCGCCCTGATCATTCCGTACTACCTGCTGAAGATTTTCGTCGCCGTATGCGACACTCCCTTCGTCTACCTCGGGGTGTGGTGGCTGAAGGGGGAAAAGCCTAAGAAAAAGTGAATTGTTTAATCACTTGTATTCACCTTCCTGCTTGTACTCACTCTTCATTGCGTATTCGCTCTTCACGGAATATTCGCTTTCGATTTCCGTTTCCGCTAGCGAGAATTCGTATTTTTCTTCAGGCGTTTCTTCATATTCCTCTTCTTTGACAGTTACCTCAGCGGCTACTTCTTCGTAAATTGTGTAATTCGAAATGGTCCTTGAACTTGTTTCAAAGGCCCATATTTTCTTGCCAGTTTCTGTATCAAGACAATAAACATGACAATCATTAGAACCAAAATAAACCCTTCCTTCGGCTGTTCTAACAGGCCCCCATACGTCAGATCCTGTCTCGAACTTCCATATACTCTTGCCTGTTTTGGAATCGACACAATAGAAGTTGTTGTCTTTGGAACCGAAATAAACCCTTCCTTTGTACATGACAGGAGAAGTCCCAATCCTGTCACCCACACGAAATCTCCAGACCTCCTTGCCCGTTATCCTGTCAAGACAATAAAAGGTGTGATCTTGAGAACCGAAATAAACCCTATTGCCTTCAATCCATGCCGTAGAGTTGACGCCCTGACCAGTTTCGAATCTCCATGTCTCCTTGCCTGTCTTCACGTCAACCGCGTAAAAGTTCCTGTCGAAAGAACCGAAATAAATGATGTTATCCACTATTGGCAAGGGCTTGTGGCAGAATATGTTACCAGCGGTCTTGAAACGCCATATCTCCTTGCCCGTCTTCTTGTCAACGGCGTAAAGGAATCCATCGTAACTCCCGAATATCAGCATATCCTTATGAGGAGTTGGCGTGGACATCGCAAAATCGCCTGTCTTGAACCGCCAGATTTCCTCTCCCGTTTCCGAGTCCACCGCATAAATAAAAGTGTCTTTGGAACCGAAATACACGATCCCGTCGTCATAAACGGCTGAAGCCCAGCATTTATCCCCTGATTTAAAACGCCAAACCTCTTTCCCTGTTTTCTTATCCAGCGCATACAGATAACTATCATAAGAAACAACGTAAACCCTGTTCCCGTGAACCTCAGGACTCGGATTGAGAGCAAGATCCCCTGTCCTGAACCTCCATATTTCTTTTCCTGTTTTAGCGTCAACTGCGTAAATATGATGATCAGCACTGCCAAAATAAACAACCCCGTCAACCAACTGACAAGAACAAACGCTCCCTCCATATTCGTATATCCAGTAACGATAGGATACGCCTCTTTCCTTCATCCTGAAATCTGAAAGCTCAATATCAAAGTCCCTGTCGAATTCGAAACTCATGATTAGAATTTAACATCAAAATTAAAAAATGTGTTTTACTTTTTTTGCTTTACCATGACCCTTTTCGGATAGGGAATTTCGATCCCTTGTTTGTCAAAGGCAATTTTTATCTGTTTTATTAGCTTGACCTTCTTGTCAAGGAAGTCCTTGTTCTCCACCCAGGCTCTCGCTTCCAAATCAACCGAAAAATCACCGAATCCCTTGACCACTACACCCGGTTTGGGCTCGTTTAGGAAATCCTCATCCTTCTTTACGATATCCAGAATTATCCTCGTTGCTTTCTCGAGATCTGCTTCGTACGCAATCCCTATCGGAACTTGCACCCTCCTTGTAGGCTCTTGTGAGTAGTTTATGACCATCGCCTCGGCTGTTCTGGAATTGGGGATGGTTATGATCTTGTTGTCGAAACCCCTTATAACGGTTTTTCTTAAATGTATGTCGACTACCTTCCCTACCTTCCCGTCTATTTCAATAATGTCCCCTATGCTGAATGTCCTGTCCATGTACAGGAAGATCCCGGAAATGAAGTTCGATAATGTGTCTTTCGCGGCGAAACCTATCGCTATCCCCGCGATGCCCGCGCCTGCCAGGGCCGTGAATATCGCTCCCTGCAACCCGATTATCTCAAGTATAACGAGAAGGGCAGCAATCCAGATCCCGTATTTTATCATCCTTTCGATGAGTTTGTGCGTCTGCTCGGACCACTCGACCTTCCCCACCATCTCATCGAACTTTCTCACGAGCGGTGAGAAGAGTTTTATAGCGATCTTTGCGGCTGCAAGAGTTATCAGTATCCATATTATTTTCATCGCCCACTCGTTCTGGAGAATCTGGTTGAGAACCTCTACGTCTATCATAATAATCTTATTTCGGGTTCGGGTTTAAATACTTTTTATCCTTGCTGATTTTTACCTGCTAAATTTAGGCCGATTTTCCACAAAAACCGATAGAGAGCGAAGCACAGATAAGCTTATAAAACTTGATATTATAATTTAACTGGAGATGTACAAGTTGCCGGGTGTTCGGAGCGGCACCTGGTTGACAGAAAAGGAAGAAACCTACAGTTCTCCGAAAGGCATCAGCAATTACGGTTTGGTACCAGTAACTTATAAAAACGCGGATAAACAGTGGGAAAAAACAAAAAAGGAAATCGGGGAGGATTTCCAGAAACTGCTAAAAAATACAGTGGCTGCTTCTAAGACAACGAAAGACGCTATAAAAAAGGCGTACGATTGGACAGGGATATGGGGACTCAGCACGCTCGGTTCAGCCGGGGGACTCGCTTACGTGTTAAGCCAGTACCCAAATGATGAATACGGCTGGCTTAAAGGAGCGCTGTTTGGATCCATGGTGGCTTCAGGAACAAAACTTGTAAATCGCATTGAAAAGAAACGCGAGTCATATAAAAAACAAAAGGCAGAAAGGGGGAAAATGAAAATACAGAAAGAAATAAGGGACTTACTTAAGGAATTCGTGAGAACCCCTGTGAACGGAGACCTTGACAGAAAAATTGGCTACAAAGAGAGATTGAAAATCCTATCGAAAACGCTGGAAAAGGAAGAGGAAATGGAACCAAAACGAATTGAACAAATAAGGGAGGAAGAGATAACCCCGATTAAGGAAAGCATGGAGAACTATTATAAAATTTAGTAGGACCAGAATGTCAGGGAACGATGTCAGCTAGGTGCCGAGAAGAGGAATGGATTTTTCGCTAGCGAGTGCTACAAAATTTTTATCTCGCTGCAGAACCCGTATATCTCGTATTGGTTGTAATACTTCTTGAACTCCCCGTCGAAGATTATTTCATCCCCTTCTGAAACATCCGTTTTTCCATACTTAATCGAGCAAAATACCTTCAAGCTTTCGCTGACGTCGGAAATTATGAACTGCTGGTAAACGAAGCCTTTTTTCGATGTGTGGTCTTCCAGAACTTCGGTTACTTTTCCTTTGACAAAAACGTCCTCGTCAAGAAGAACGTTGTCAAAAACCTCGGAAACCGTGAAAGGACGAGACTCGCTCGAAACGATACTTCCTGACGTGTTCGAGAGGTAGACCGCGAGAAGGTTTAGAATTAGAATCAGCGTCACGACTGCAACCCACTGCCTCCGGGGGTTCATTTTAGATTTTTAGTTGTCTGGAATAAGAAGTTATGTTTAAACGTGTCAGGCCTTCAAATTTCAAGCTCCCTTCCCTCAAGGATCTCGACCTTTGTTTCTCCCTTGGATTCGACCTTCTGCTTGAAATCGTTCGCGTCTGCTTCCAGCCCGCCAAGGAAGTTGTAGTGCATCGGGATCGCGATCTTCGGTTTCATCGCCAGGACAGCTTGTACGGCGTTATCTATACCCATCGTGTAAGTCCCGCCTATCGGAACGAGAACAGCTGTCAAACCCTGGAGGGAATTCATTTCAGGGATGAAATCTGTATCTCCTGCGTGATAGACTTGTTTACCTTCGGACTCTATTATAAACCCAACCCCATCGCCCTTCGGGTGGAAGTGTTTCGAGAGGTTGTAGGCCGGGACCGCGCGAATACGAATACCTTCGACTTCGAGGGAATCCCCGGGTTCAACTGTTCTTATGTTTTCCACTGAGAGCTTCCCTGCTGCCCTTTTCGTGGCAATTACGTGCGTTGTTTCCGTCTTAATCTCGTTCACCTTTCCAGGGTCGCAGTGATCGTAGTGCTCGTGCGTTATTAGGATTATGTTTGCAAGCGGGGCTCCTTCCGGGAGAACGTATGGATCTATATATATCGTTTTTCCCGAGGTCTCGATCTTGAAACTCGCATGCCCAAACCACGTGATTTTCATGAGAGAACCTCCTTTTAAAGAAATTCGATTATATATTGATTCATTTATTTAAATTAAGAATTGTTAAAGATTTTTATGTGTGCGCAATACAACTACAAGAAAGCCTGTTTCGGGGGGACGTTTGATGTTCCTCTGCATAAGGGGCACGAGGCCCTGGTCAAGAAAGCATTCGCTGTCTCTGAATTCTGCTACATGGGGGTAACGAGCGATGATTACGTTTTTAGAAAGAGGAAGGAGGGGGTAAGGGATTTCAAGTACAGGAAAAAGAACCTGGTAAAATACCTGGATTCAAAGAAAATCTCAAGAAATCGTTACGAAATAACGAAATTGGATAAGTTTTTCGGTAATGAGGTTCTCGACAAAAAGATCGGGATAGAGGCAATAGTGGTCAGCGAGAGAACGCTTCCGGGCGCGAAAGGTATAAACATTCTGAGGGAAGATTTCGGGCTTGAACCCCTGAAAATAGTCAAAGTAGATACAGTTCTTGCAAAGGACAAACAACCAATCTCATCGAGCAGAATAAGGGCGAAAGAAATAGACAAGGAAGGCAAGATTACAAAATCATCCTAATTTCCTGATCCTTTCTTCTCCCTTAATTTTCTTGACGTATTCGTAAACCTCTTCAGGGACGAGGTTCTTCCATTCTTCCCCTTCGAGGATTCTCTCCCTTATCTCCCTTCCGCAGTTCTTGTACCTCTCGTAGAACTTGTGTTTCTTAACGGGGATTCCGATCCTTTTCAGACACTGGATCGTCCAGGGGTTCCGGGAATAAGCGACGTCGAATTCTCCGAGTTTTTTGATCTCCTCGTTCCACTCACCGTCATCGTTCACGTCATGGACTTTACGTATTTCGTAATCCATCCCCCCGCTGTCGAGAGTCTTTCTCAACATTTCCTTCCTTTCCTCAAAGGAAAAGGGGTTTTTCTCGTT
>JAGMCY010000124.1 GCA_023128965.1 Candidatus Aenigmatarchaeota archaeon
TATTAAACGATGAGGAAAAAGGGGTTCTACAAGGAAACAACGTACCAGTTAATTTTAATTTTCATAACCCTCGTTTTCTTGGGATTTCTCATTTCCAGCATATTTTCAGGAATAAATCTTCAAAACGCAATCTGCAAGGCCATTCCATGGCTCTGCGGCGAGCGGCAGGACGTGGATTACGAGATCTCCCTCAAATCCACCCAAAATGCCATCTGTGCCGTCGGCTCTTCTTTTCTCGAAAGGCAATGGGAGGGAGGACTCGAGTGCAACTGGGGCGAACCTGAAACGGGCGGGTCAGAAGCAACAGGGAGAATAACGGGAAACGTTCCAGCAGAAATAGTGGATACGGGTTCAGTAAGCCCGGGGGAGGATAAGGAATTAGACATATCAGAGGTCCGTAAACTTCAACCAAGTGTAGACTGCGGTACAGATGAAACCGGCAAATATACCTGCACTGTAAAGAACTTCATCATGCCGCAGAAGGTCACAAAATGGGAAGAACATATACCCTACTGGGGCGACCCCGCTTACCTCATGTACTGGAATTCTTTCCCGACCGAGGAAGATACTTGGAATTTCCGAGTTAGCTGGGTGCATCATGTTGTAATAGCAGCCATTGCAATATTGCCTGTTACCAAGAGTGTTGCTGTGGGATTCAAAACATTTTGGACCGCATTAAAGGGACCCGGCAAGAAAGCTGTAGCAAGTAAAGCCGCTCAAACTATTTTTAAACAGAGCACAAAAGGTTTGTCTGATGATGCCTTGTATAAGGTTATGCTTAATCAGAAAGCACTTGGAAAAGTTGATGAAAAACTCTTGCTGGAGGCCATTAATAATCTCGGTACGGATATAACTGAAGAGACAGCAGAACGTTACGGCAAAGAGATACTTTCAAAGCTTAGCAAAAAAGAATTAAAGGAGATATTAGGACAAGCAGGAGTTAAATACGGTAGGGTAGCCGCCCTTAAAGACGTGATGTTGAAGGGGACAATAGATATTCTTAAAAAAAGGGTAAACAGGATGGGGATTGTGCACGCTGCTATAATGGGGGGTAAATTTCTTTCCATGGAGGCTGCTCTTGCTGCCCTCGCCGACAGTATCATGAAAAAATACGAGCCCGTAGGAAATGCGATTGCGATTAAAAACCCTGGAAACGAGAGTGGAGACATCAAGACCTTCGAACTTCCGGAAGAGATGGAACACGTGCCTGTTCTTGTCAAATGGGAGCCGGTAAAAGGCGACGTTATTTTGAAGAATGCATATTTTGCATCCCCCTGCTACCTGGAAGAATTTTCAGTTTCGAAAGAGAATATTGTATGTGAAAAATACATGAAGGGCGGTGACGGAAAATCGGTTGTATGCGAGGGAGGAGGAGTTGCTGACATTTCCGATGAGAATTACGTATGCGGAAAAGTTAACTGGTGGTCTATAACATCACATACCAGAGAAGATATGGGTAATGTGATTAAAGGTCTTATCGACAATGACGAGAAAAAGCTTTTCGAAATAAGTGATATATATAAAAGAGGGGAACTGGAGAAAATCTTGGAAGGGGTCTATAGCCTTAGCATCGATAAACTGAGGGAAATGAAGGAGAAAGACGGAATCGATGTTTTCGATAAACATCCCAAATGGGAACTGGAGAAAATCTATCTCCCGTGGCTCAGCACCAGTTATTTTTCGTATCTGGTACCCCAAGAACAATATTATCTGGAAAACATAGAGTTTATGGGAGGTACACTGAAAAGGGGATATACGTCAAGAGGGGTAACTGATATAGAAAGAAGCGTGGGCATTCAGATAGGAGAGGTTATTAAAAACTATTTACCTAACTGGGAGCAAAGGGGGGGTGTCGGTTATACTGAAATATATGATTCTAAGCTGAGATGCGGCGAAGACTGTTATTTCCTGCTTACAGGAGGCAGTAAAGATGAAGTGATAATGTCATCCGGAAAGGAATATCTTTTAGACCTGAATCCATCAAAAGGCGGGGTTGACGTTAGCGTATACGATGTTGAAAAGTGTAAGGAAGTTAGCGGGTTTCATGAAGGGGAAAAAGGTTTCGGGGGCATTACGGAATGTGACGTGGTTAAAGAAATAGTTGAAAGAATCAAGGCTGGAAACGGGAAAATGAACGTGTCAGTGGTCGGAGGAGGATTGCTATACGAGATGGACGTGATCGGAATTACCGCCTATAGCCAATTAAGCAAAATAAGAAATACTATAGATATTGTAACGGAACTTACCGATGATCCGATAAAAAGAAAGTTCTACAATCTGAGAATAGTTCCAAAAGACGACATAAAGGCCGGGGACTTGGACTATTACGATGGAGAATATCTTGGCAGTTTCCTTGATTGCAAAGATGAAGGGATGGGCGAGAAAAGGGTATGCGTAAGGACATTTCAAGACGCGATTAATCTTCCTCAAAAAATCATATGCAGGGGTACGGGAGGAGATGAAACAATCAGCTTTAGCAATAACATCGCGCCGATGAGCTGTGATATAGAGTTACCGAAACCTTTCGAAAATCCGTTTTACGGAGGAGAAGAGGAAGTGGAGAACATTGCACTTTCAATGTATTTCCAACTTGATGAAGATGGTAAAGTGATAGACAAAACTTACTCGTCCTTGACTTTTAGGACAGGTGAGAAAATTTTCGTGCAATTCGGGGATGATGAAGAGGATGGCTATTGGGATCAGATAAGCGTTGAAAGGGGACCAACCCTTCTGGAGAAAATAGCACCTGATTGTATGTTCGGCAAAAGCGAAAATAAATTCAAAATTAAAATCTCTGATATAGGCATTGACGGAAGTAAAAATAAAGATTATGAAGCTTACTCTCTTTATATGGAAAACTGCAAGACGGATGCTGTTGTCATAAGCTTTGAGGGGGATAGCCCGAACAAGATGAAAACCGAATCCTCCAACTACTGTTTAAGGAGTACGAAAGGTTTCACAAGATTTCTTAGCGCGAACTACTGCGGAATTTCTGTCGGCAACGTTATATCGGCCGCTCTTTTTGTGGTCACTTTGGTAACAACCGATGGCGGGGCAGCAGTGCTTCTCTTGGCATCTGCTGCGACGGAAGCGTACTCGGAAATCTCTGAAGAGACTCAGCAGATGTGGCCCTGATGACTTACAACGTCTGATGTTTGTTTTCTCATTTGGCCTGCTCCAAAATATAATGGTGCAAAGAGCTGGAGTTAGAAAACCCGGCTTATCAAGATACTTGCTAAAAATCCAGAGTACTCAAATTGTGAACGGTTAGGCAACCTTCTTTGTTCTCGAAAACGATTTCCGGCTGGTAACCATAAGTTGGATCTTCATCTATGAACACCCAAACAACCCAACCCGGGCCTTTGTAGTTATTTGAGTCTAAAAATTCTTTAATGGCACGGGAAACATTTATATCGCCATATTCCCTCCACTGTTTTCTGTACAGGGTCTCCAGTTGTTTGGTTGTCAGTTCTTTCACCCTTGCTACTTCTTCCGGCATGATATCGACATTTGGGCCAACCCGTCTCTTCCATTTTGGCTCGATAACATCCGCAAAATCCTTTTTAGTGAAACTGCTGTATGTTTTCTCCTCCGGTAGTTCTCCTCCTTTTGAATCCCCATACTTAGTTTCACCTTTAGAAGCCTTCTTAGTTTCCTTCAACCCGGCCTTCAAATCCTTAATCGCCTCTTGTCCGTAATTCTTTTTATCTATTCGTACCTCTTTCTTTGAATCGTAAAGTCCTTTCTGGGTTTCTGCCGCCGTGTCCTTTGGATTATCTTTTGTCAGGGCTTTGTAACCTAAAAAGAGTCCGGCTACGCCAGTTGCAATACCTCCAACAATACCTAAATTTCTTACCAAATGGTTTCCCTTTTCTTTCTCTTCATGAGCAGGGTATTTCCCTATCTCATGGATTTCCGATGCTGCCTTTGCCATTCTCAAACACCTGCTTTTTTATTTGTTTTCGGGGTTTATAAAGATTATGGTTATTTAACTACTTTTCAGTGAAATATTTATTTGGGATTGAATGATATAACATTGTTATATTTGAATTTTTGACTTGGCGGGTTTAAAAACGTTCTGAAGCTGGAATCCGGCTGGAATTTATTGTGTTAACGGTGTTTTGCATACGCAGTTGCCGTAAACCGTTCTGCAACCAATAGGGACATCTTTGTATTTGGGGTCTTCAAGACCAGGTGTTGTCCCCCATTCTCCGGAAGCCTTTTCCGGGTGGAACATGCAGAAACTGCTGCAGGCGTTCGCGCACATTCCCTGCTTGATCTGCTCGTCTGAATAGAAGCCGAAAATCCTCATGAAATTCTCTATCCCGCCGGTGAAAATCGTGATGACCACTACCCCTGCGATGAGTATCACGATGGCAACGACGATGAGCTCAAGGGATAGTCTCATGTTTTAAATAATGTATGATTTAGTATAAAAATCAACAAACCCATGTGCGATCTACGCAGCAACCGCTAAAGGGTCCCATTGCGTTTAAACAGGTTGTCATCTGCCCGCCAACGTTCTCGTCCAGCTTCCAGTTGATGGGTTCCATTCCGGCCGCTTCGCAGGATAACCTGCCCGTGCTAGCACAGTAATTACTGAAGTCTGTCATGGTTCCGAAACGGGGGATCACAGACCCGAAAATGGTCAGCACAACCAGCGCCACCACAAGAAGAACGATCGCTACCACAACAAGCTCAAGAGACATCCTCATATTGATATTATTGGTTCAAGTTCTTTATAAACTTTGTTTTTTGTTTCGGTGTACAGCAACTTTAATAATTTTGAAACCAAATAATATATCAAAAACGGATGGTGATTTCAATTCCCAAGAAACTCATTGAAGCCGCGCTCTTCATGGCCTCAAGGTCGATGAGCACGGAGGAGATATCGAAGATCACGGGCTTCCCGTCGGATCGGGTGGAGCAGAGACTGGAGGAACTCAGGAAGGAGTACGAAGGGAAAGGGATCGAGATCGTTAAGAACCCTGAAGGCTGGGGGATGCGGGTGAAAACAGATCTCCTCCCGAAGGTCGCCCACCTGACGCCTTATTCTGATCTTAAAGACGGGCACAAGCGCACGCTAGCGCTAATCGCTTACAAAGAGCCGATTAAACAAAGCGAAATCGTTCGAATACAGGGGAACAAGGCGTATTCGTACATAAAGCTTTTGACCAGGAAAGGGCTGATCAAGTCCGAAAAGGAAGGGAGAACGCGGATCCTGATGTTAACGAAGGAGTTCGAGAGGTATTTCGGGGAGGAAAAGGAAAGGATAAAGGAGATGCTCGAGCAGGGACTGAAGGGAGCGGAGGAGACGAAAGAAGAAAAGGAAACGCAGGAAACGGGAGAGCAAACGAAGGAAACGGAAGGAGAAGAGGAAAAAACTGATTCTGATATGACCGAAATCATACCCTTCGATAAAGATTAACCAATATAAGAAAGCTCGCATAAGATTTACTTATGAGGGGTTGGATTTTCATTCTGTTATTCGTAGTAATGATGATTTCCCCGGTCTTGGCGAGCGCCCAATGCGATCCCCCCGTAACAGGGGACTGGTTCGTGAACGAGACCGAATCATGTTCAGGCACGACGATTGTTCTGGACGGAAGCCTGCTGGTAAACGAATCCGGAGAGCTCACGCTCCAAAACTCCGTGCTCAAGTTAAATTCGAGTTATGACGGGGAGTTCGGAATAGAGGTGAACGGGTCGCTCTCCGTTTTAAGTTCGAGGATAGAGACCAACGCGATCGAGGCGTACGCGTTCTTTTCAGACCCCGGGGCGAAGCTCGAAATCAAGGACTCGTACATCTACGACTGCGGGTACTCAACCTCGGATGCCAGGAAGTTGGGAGTTTACATTGGATCGGACGGAGCTAACGTAACCAACACCACGTTTTCCCTGAACCGCATAGCCCTTCTGGTCTTTTCGGACAACAACAACATCTCGAATAACCGCATTCTTAGTAACTATGGCGGCCTGGTTTCTAACGGTTCAGACAATTTGATAACGGGGAACATAATAAAGGGAAACACCGAAGGCGGCATAATCACGATTGTAGGAGAGAACGTGTTCCTCGAACACAACGTGATAGAGGACAACGCAGGTTCTGGCTTTCCGGAAATGGAGTTAAAATATTCCGTGATAAACAACAACACGTTTGTGAACAACACCGGAGGGGGATTCGGGGTTATGGGGAACAACAACAACATCACGGACAATAATATAACTTCAAACGGAGGCACAATTGCCGGTTTTGTATTGACAAATTCCCAGAACACCCGCGTCGAGGGAAACACAATACTCGAAAACTTCATCGGCCTTTACCTGCAGTTTACAAAAGACACCCTCGTTAAAGACAACCTCTGTAACATGAGCGAAAAATACGACGTATTCATGCTCTCCACCGAAAGCACCACATTCGAAAATACAGACTACACCACCCTTATTAAAAAATGGATTCTTGACGTAATGGTTGTGGACATGAACGGGAGTTCAGTTGAAAACGCGAATGTCGTGATCAATGACAATTTCACAACAACCGCTTTCTCCGGGAATACGAATCTCGATGGAGAGGTTGTAACGATTCTGGATGAAAAGATTGAAAACGAATCCGGGAATTTCTCTTTCAACCCCTACTCAATAAACGTGACGAAACCTGGTTATTTCGAGAATTTCATGGAGTTCAACATTACGGATGACCTGTCGCTGCAAATAACCCTGAATTCAACAGGGGAGGAACCTCCGCCTGTTGAGGAGAATTTCACGGTCACGATCGTTTCACCAACAAACTCCACCTACATCAAAAACGACCTCACGGCTAACGGAACGCTCAAGCTGGAGGTGACGAGCGGAAAGAACATGACTTCTTGCAATTATTCTGTGAACAACACAACTAACGTGCTTTACGGGGTGACCCCCAAACTGCTCAGGGCTTACCTCAACGTGAGCGGTATGGAAGGTCCTTACGAACTGTCGATCGAGTGCGTTTCTTTCGAAAACATCACGAATTCCTCCAGTGTTCACTTCACCATTTACCCAACCCGCGAGTGCGTGAGCCATGATGACTGCGAAAACACGCAGATATGCGCGAATTACCACTGCGTTGACCTCGACTGCGACTGCGGTTACGCCGAGGATCACGAATGCGTGTATTACGAATGCTGCGAGGACGACGATTGCGATGAGGACGAGTTTTGCGACACGGAAACTAACACGTGCGAGGATGTCCCTTGTCCTTGCCCGGAAAAAATAATCGACCATGAATGCCAGATGGAGGTTGGATACTGCTGCAGCGGTTTCCAGTGCGATGATAACGAGGAATGCATCAACCACGGATGCGTTGAAAGAACGTTGTCTTTGGATATCTCTGGAGAATTCGTTCTCGGTCAGAACATATCAATACTTGTCTTGGACCAGAACGGAGACCCTGTTGGCAACGTCAAGATCAAGGTGAGCTACTCGGAGACGGATCCGCCGGTTTTGGAAGAGTATTACACAAACAGTGAAGGGATTGCGGAAATCCCGATAAAACACTGGGGAAGGGTTAATTTCAATGCCGACAAGGGGGGATACGTCGCCACCTCGGCATCAGGCGAGGTTCCAGCGCCTTTTGACTGGCTTTTCCTGGTGCAGATAATAGTCCTCATAGGATGCGTTGCAGGTATCGTGATAGTGGGTCTCAAATTCCTGAAAGGCGGCAAGATAGGACTAGGCGGAGGTCCTCTCAAGCTCGAGAAGACCGTAAGCGGTAGCCGCGTTATGCTCAAGATCAAGAACAAAACGGGAAAGAGAATGCAGAACATCACGATTCGCGATTATGTTCCCAGGAGGGCATTCATCCGCTGCGGGCTCAATCCTAAAGTCGAACCCTTTGACCGTGCGAGGGATCTCCTTACATGGGAGATTTTGAAGCTCGACCCGAAAGAGGAAGTCACGATAGAATACGAAACGAGGCAGGCGACCAAGGGATTTTTCGTGAAGTTCCATGGGAAGGAATACGAGGGTTAAAAAGAGAGCTGCTTCTGCCGGAAAACCTCTAAAACTTTTAAATAGATAATATATGATAATTAAGTTATTCAATTGAGTTTCGATTGACGCATACAAAGTATGCGTCGCAGCAAGTCACATTTACATGTGTAACAAAGGCGATATTAATGCCAAGGCCAAGCCAGAGATCGCGTTCGCTGAGAAGGGTGAAGAGGAAAACCCCAGGCGGGAGAAGCGTGATTCATTACGAAAGGAGGAGGCACTCGGTTGCGAAATGTTCGGTCTGCAAGAAACCTTTATCAGGAGTTCCGAGAGGGAGGGACTCGGAAATCGCTAAACTCCCGAAAACGAAAAAGCGACCCGAGAGACCTTTCGGGGGTAACTTATGCTCGTCCTGCATGCGCAGGGAGATGAAGAGGAGGCTCTTTGAGTCTTTCTCATAGGCGACCATGGAAGGTGAATTAAATGTATGAGACAGGAAGGATCTGCATGAAAACCGCCGGCAGGGAAGCCGGAAGGTTCTGCGTTGTCGTAGGGAAGGAGAAGGAAAAGGAGTTTGTTTTGGTAACCGGACCAAAGATCGTAACCAGGGTGAGGAGGAGGAAGTGCAATGTTAGTCACCTCGAACCCACTGCGGTGAAGATCAGCATAAAGGAAAATGCGACAGACAACGAGGTCATGAAAGCCTTTGAGGAATCCGATATTTACAAGAAACTGAATCTCCAAAAGCCCACCCCAGAACAAATAAAGCTCACGGAAGAGGCGAAGGAGAGGCACAAAGCCAAGCCAAAGGAAGAAAAGCGCGAGGAAAAGAAAGAGCCGGAGAAGAAACCAGAAAAGAAAGAAGAGAAGCCAAAGGAAAAGAAACCAGAAAAGCCAAAGAAGAAGGAAAAGAAAGAGCCGGAGAAGAAACCAGAAAAGAAAGAAGAGAAGCCAAAGGAAAAGAAACCAGAAAAGCCAAAGAAGAAGGAAAAGAAAGAGACGAAGCACAGGAAAAAAGAGAAGAAGCACGAAAAGAAACCAGCTAAAAAGACAAAAAGGAAGGGGAAGAAAAAATAATCCATTCTTTTTAAATATAACTGCTAATTTGGTTATTCATACCAAGGTGAAAGATTATGAATAACAACAGATATACGAAAGTGGACTACGCCAAGAACGTTGGCTGGGAGGTCTCGCTAAAAGAAATGGAAATCGGTCCATTTAGTGATGTTACCAATCCGAACTTAGAAAATAGTTATTTTTTAATCGAAGATTTTTTGACTACTGTAAATAACGAAAAAGGCATCATCGGATATATAGGGGCTTTAGGAGTTCTCGCCTCTGTTGAAAGGGGCGAGGAAAGCAGAGAGTTAGTCCTGGCTGACCGGGTAGATCGGTTTTATGAAAATATGTTCAAAACAAGTTACGAAGCAGGGAGATCAATAATCCCATTGACGGTTAAAAGGTATACAGAAAAATACAGAACGGTCGAAGAGATGGACAAAAATTTTAAAAATATAGTCAACGAGGTCTCAGAAAGGGTTACCAAACAACACCCCAAATTACACGAATTGGGGGTAGGAAAGAATACTATCAAACGAGTTGTACAAACAAAAGTTATTGAGGAAATGTCTAGAATATCAAATCCAGATCTTTCAGACGTTTCTTAATCTCAGGCATGCATTTAGGGCAGACCCAGATTTCTACCTTGCCCTTTTCTTTACGTTTGACGATCTCCAGCCTTCCGGGCAAATTCGCTCGGAACTTTTTCTTGCAGACGTTGCATGTCTTAAGCTTGATCATGCCTAACCCTCATGAGGAAACGATCATACCACCGGCTCCTAACGCGGCGAACCTGTGTACCAGAGCAGCGAGGGTGTTGAGTATGCCCTGCGCTTCGCCGATATCTATTTTTATGTTGTCGGGCTCGAGGATTTCGATAGCTGACGGCCCGTAATTCATCACAATGAAAACGAGCTTGTCAAAGTTCTCCGCAACCAGTTCCACATCCACTATCTGTGAAAATCCCTTCGGGATGTTCGGAAGCGGCTTCTCCACCTCCTCTACCCCCTTGAAATCCTTTTTGTATATCAGCATGTTCTTTTCCCTTTCCATTTTCTCCAGGTGTTTTTTCAAAGCGGATTCAGCAGTTTCTTTCGAGATTGCCATGGCCTCGATCATAAGCGAAACCTTTAACCATCCCTCTTTCACCCGCTTTTTAACCTTATCTTCGGTTTTTTTGTCCATGTGATCACAATAGTTCTTTTAGCTCGCGAATATTTATAAATCACCTAACCCATTTCATTCCCTCCAGATCAATCTTTTCTCCGCACTTCGGGCATTTATCTTCGATGGACTGCACGGAGAAACCGACCCTTTTGATAAGGGGGGTTTCGCACTTCCAGCAGTAGGTTGATTCGTATTTGTTTCCGAGAACGTTCCCCGCGTAAACCCATTTCATCCCCTTTCCCCTTGCTATCTTGACGGCGTTTTCAAGGACGGAAACGGGCGTAGGGGAGATCTCCGTTACCTTGTACTGGGGAAAGAACGCCGAGAAATGGAGAGGAGTCTCCTTCCCGAGATTTCGAAGAACCCAATCCACGAGTTTCCCTATCTCTTCCTCGGAATCGTTGAACGTTGGGATTATCAAATTCGTGACCTCGATCCACACACCGTTCTCCTTGTAGGTTTTCAGGGATTTCTGGACAGGCTCCATACCAAGCCCTCCGCACATCTTCCTGTAGAAGTCATCGTTCCCCTTCAGATCAACGTTTATCGCATCGAGGTATTTCGAGATCGTACGGGCAGGTTCGGGGTTCGTGTAACCGTTCGAGACCCACATGTTGTACAAACCTTCTTTCCTGGCGAGCTTCATTATGTCAAGGGCGTATTCGTAAAAAACGGTGGGTTCCGTGTAAGTATACGAAATGCCCTCAACCCCGTATTTTTTAGCGAGCTCGATAATGTCCTCCGGCAGCATCTCGTTCCCGTGGATTTCCCCGTATTCCTGGGAGATCTCGAAATTCTGGCAGAACTTGCAGCGTAAGTTGCACCCCACGGTAGCGAGAGAAAGGGTTTTCGTTCCGGGGGCAAAGTGGAACAGGGGTTTCTTCTCGATCGGGTCCACGGCGACGGAAACTGGCAGACCGTAGACGAGCGAATAGAGCTTCCCTTCCCGGTTTTCCCTGACCCCGCAGAAACCCCTTTTACCGTTCTGTATCATGCAGAATCTAGGGCAGAGCTCACACTTAACTTTCTTCCCCATGACCTTCTTGTAAAACATCGCCTCTTTCATGATGAGAAATTGAAACAAGGATTAAAAAATAAAAAGCCTCAGGAGGGCAAGAGAACCGAATTCCCAATCCTAAGGGGTTTCTATTATTATTTGTCATAGGGGTTTTAAATTGGTGTGTTTAAACGTGGAATTCAAAACTTTGATTTAAAGGGGTGTTACCGATTGGGTTCTTTTAAGTACGCGGCTTCAGTATAAACTAAGAGAAGAATATGAGTATCAAAAAGACGACAGAAAACCCATGCAAGATGTGTGGAAAGGATTCAACCACAGCGGTTCAACTATATCCTTCACAGGTTTGGGAGTTTTACTGCAGGAAATGTTACGAGAAGAAGAATGGGTAAACTAATATCTGAGCAAGCAAGAATTCAATTTTTTCCTCAATATCAAATAATTCGGACTTATTAGGAATTTTTTACACTCCCCTCAGAACCCAATTCATTTTAAACCGATATCAGTAGAGCCTCAGGAGGGATTTGAACCCTCGACCTATCGCTTACGAGGCGATCGCTCTCTGCAGACCGAAACGGACTTGTCCGTTTCTTCCGAAATTACCAACTGAGCTACTGAGGCGATGTTTCAAAAGACGCACATTTCATGTACGTCAGCATGTTATATTAAATAACCTTTTTATTTTAATAAAGTTCTAATCTTTACATCGGGGCCATGGTGTAGCTTGGTCTAGTTTCCATCTCGCAAGAGAGGCGGCGCCAAAAGCATCGGGGCTTTGGGAGCCTCAGACCTGAGTTCAAAGGACGTTTGAAGCAGACTGTGTCTGCTTCGGCCTGAAAGTCTCAGTGGCCCCATCATAAATTTAAATAAAAAGTGCGAGGTATAAGTATGGAGGAATGTCTGTTTTGCAAGATCGTGATGGGCGAGATCCCATCGGATAAGGTCTACGAGGACAGCGAAGTCATAGCTTTCCTTGACATAAACCCCCGGAATCCGGGGCACACACTGGTCGTCCCAAAAAAGCACTACGAAACGATCATGGAAATGCCTGAAAACGAGGCATCCGAACTCTTCAAGGTAGTGAAGAAGATGGCGGTCGCGGTCAAAAAGGGGATGAAGGCAGACGGGATTTCAATCGGCCAGAGCAACGAGCGCGCCGCAGGGCAGGTGATACCGCACGTCCACTTCCACGTCATACCAAGGTTCCTTTCCGAGGGACCCCCTGGCCTGGAGAGCATACTCCCGACCAAGAAGATGACGAAGGAAATGCTCGACCAAACAACGGAAGCGATAAAATCTAACATGGGGATAGCAGTCGAAAAGACAGCGAAACCAGCGGAACCGGAGAAAGAGGAACCGGCAGAAACCAAAAAGAAGATAGAACTGGACGACGAAAGCCTTGACTTTTAACAGCGATGCGTCGGTAGTCTAGCCTGGTGTCCCTTCGGGGCAATAGGACACAGGCCTTCCAAGCCTGTAACCCGGGTTCAAATCCCGGCCGACGCATAACAGCGATTGACGCAGATTATGTTTGCGTCTTTCCCAATTTCTGCTAAATTTTAAATATCCTCTTTACAATTATTATACAAAGTTTTTTGAGGGTTGATATGGTTCTCAGGCATCTCAGAAGGATCAAAAACAAATTCGCTTCCGTTGTCAGAAGGATTTTCAGGAAGAAAAAGGACGTGAGGATCGGCTTGTACGGGCCCGTGAATTCGGGAAAGACCACACTTGCTAACCGTATATGCATGGACTGGCTGGGGGAGGAACTTGGAAAGGTTTCTGTCATCCCCCACGAGACGAGGGAGATACAAATAAAGGAGAGGGTTACGGTCAGGGACAACGGGAAATCCCTTACATTCAACCTGGTTGATACCCCGGGGATAGCCACAAAGATCGACTTCGAGGATTTCGTGAAATTCGGTGTCAAAAGGAAAGACGCGAAACAGAGAGCGAAGGAAGCGACAAGAGGCGTGATAGAGGCGATAAAATGGCTTGACAACATGGACATGGTTCTCGTGGTTATCGATTCAACAAAGAATCCGATAAGCCAGGTCAACATCACGATACTCGGGAACCTTGATGCGAGGAACACCCCGCTGTTGATAGTCTCGAACAAGATCGATCTCAAGAAGTCGGACACGACGAGGATACGAAACGCTTTCCCTGGGTATGAAGTGATCGGCGTTTCGGCAAAGACAGGGGCGATGATGAACGAGTTTTACAAGATGCTGCTGAAAAAGTTGTGATCGAATGTTGAGGATAAAGCTCATACCGTACGAGAAGCTGAAGAGAGGGAATTACTCAGACCTTCTTAAGGATTTGAAAGAAGGGACGATAATCATAGTGGACGCGAAACTCACGCCTTCTGAAGAGGCGGATCTGATAGAGGAGACCATGAAGATAATCTCCGACAGGTTTTCAGGGATCGAGTTAAGTTCGCTAGAACTAACGGAATTGAAGGACACCACGCGTATGGACAGGTTCAGGAATCTGATAATAGAGATGATTCTGGGCAAGAGAAGAGGTCTGACCATAATAGGCCCCGCGAAGATAATCAGGAAGATAGAGAAAAACCCGGAGGAGCTTCTCCTGTATATGTGATTTTATGCCAAACAAATGTACGAAATGCGGGAAAATACATTCGGATGACGCTCCTTACCTTCTGGAGGATGGATGTAATAAGTGCGGGTCGAGATTCTTCTTTTACGTCAGGGAGGATGCTTTGAAAAAGGCCGAGGAGGACATCCGAAAGCTCTCGAAAACCGAGATCGATGAGATAGAAAGGGATATAAGGGAGATAGTTTCGGAAGCGGAAGAACCGATCGAGGAGGACGAGACCGTAATACTGGATGTCGAGGCGATAAGGGTTATAAAGCCGGGGAAATACCACATAGACGTCACGAAACTTTTCATGCAGAGGCCGATCGTGATAAGGATAGGGCCCGGGAAATACGAGATAGATTTGACGACAATAATGAGCCGTTTCAGAAAGAAAAAGGGATAAAGGATGGAACATTTGAAAAAGCTCGCCTACTTGTTTTTTATCGTGATAATTACAGGTCTTATCATATACGTTATCGAGTTCTTCTCCTTCAAAACCCCTCTCGGCCTGATCATAGCAGTGATAGGTTTCATCGGGGAAGTGATAGTTTTCGCGGTGCACATGAGCGAGCGGAAGGCGGGAGAACGAGAGAAGTTCACTTGGGAGCTCTCGCACATCGGGGTTGTCGCTGTTATACTGATAATTATAGGTATAATAGTCAACATAATATGCAGCTTCTTTTTCCCCGATTACGTCGGGATCGGAAATCATTTCGTGACCTGGGGATTCATAGTTGCTGTGATAGGATTTTTCGTATTTGTGGTTAAAGAAAAGGGTTTCAAATAGCCTTCCCGAATTTTATCCCTGTGTTTCTCACGAGAACCTTCATGAAGTCCTTTGAGGCGAACGAGTTCTTGAACACCTTCCTCGCCTCGTCCTCTATTTCCTTCAGGTTCGTGTATCTCCTGGAGAAATGCGTTAGAACGAGATTCTTCACCCCCGCTTTTTTCGCCAGTTCCGCCGCCTCCTTCGCTCCCGAATGCATCATCTCCTTTTTCGTCTCTATGAACGTGGCGTCGTGAATCAGGAGATCCGCGTTTTTCGAAATCTCAGTAATGTTCTTGCACGGTTCCGTATCACCCGAGTAAACCACCTTCAGGCCAGGCTTCCGGACGCCCACGTCCTCCAGCCTTATCTTCTTTCCTTTGAAAACAATTTCTCCTTTGTCTTTAAGCTTCCCCACTAATCTCCCCTGCCTCAATCCGAAAAGCTTCTCCGCCTTCTTGATGTCCACGTTTACCTTGTCCCTCTCCCTGAAACAATACGCAACCGAGGGGACGGAATGTTTGCTCGGGATCGCGGTTACCTCGAAATCCTTCGCTTCGTAAACCTTAACTTCCCTGTTCCCCTCGAACGGAACGTTCTTCGGTATCACCCGGAAACCACTCCCCCAGTAATCGAGGTCGAGGATGTCACCAATGAACCTCTCCGCATCCGGGCCGTGTATGTAGAGCGTGCGATTACGACCCTCAAGGTTCATGGTGTACAGCAGGCCGATCAGCCCGATCCAGTGGTCCGCGTGCCAGTGGGTGATGAATATGTGATCGATCTTCATGAACGATATTCCCCTTGCTATAATCATCTGGCGTTGCGTGCCTTCCCCGCAATCGAAAAGTAGGTTGTCCTTGTCGTAGTGGAAAAAGATCGCTGAATGGCTCCGATTCTTCGTGGGAGGCCCGCTTCCCGTCCCCAGGAACGTTATATCGAGCATAAAAAATAATTGGAATCCGTATTTAATAATTAGATTTGACTATGAGTAAATTTTTAAGACTGAAAACCAAGAGGTTCGTATGAACCAGCTCATCCCTAAGATTCAGGAGGTTGCGGGGAAGATTTCTGAAATCGAGGGCAAGCGGAAGAAACTCGCTGATTTCCTGAAGAGCGTGAAATCCGATATTAAACTTTCGAAACCCGTTGAAAAATTCGAACCGGAAGACATGATGATCTCCGCTGTGGACGGGGGGATTGTGAAACGCTCGTTGCATGGGTTCGACTTCGTCCTGGCAAGAGGCGTGGGGGTTTGCTTCTCCTACAAGGACGGGAAGGTGTACAAGGTTGATTACTACCCTGACAAGATGCCCACGCCCGAGTTCTTCGTTCTGGAAGCGTTGTCAGACCTGGACTGGGTGCACACGACATCGATCGTAAGACAGCGAACGGAAATCAAAACAGCGATCGAGACCATCGAGAAGTTCAAGCCGGATCTCATTCTTTTGGATGGGTCGATCATCCCTCACTACCAGGACAGGCCCGCTAAACTCTCGAAAGTCTACAAAGGTTATGAGGAGATGGTTTTTTTGTATAAGAAACTGTTCGAGACCTGTTTATCCCGAAACGTTCTGCTCGCGGGGGTGGTTGAGGACTCGAGGGGCACGAAGTTCTGCAACATAGTGAACGAAAGGATACTCTCGAAAGTTTCCCACTCCAGCATTCCAGAGCTGAAGGATATCCTTGGGAAAACAAGGGACACGAATCTCCTTTACTGGATTCTCCGTGAAGGGGAGAGGACGGATGTTTTCCCGTATTCTGAAAAAGCGAAGGAACACCCGGTTATGAAGGATTTCCAGGAATTCGGAGACAAGATATTCTCCTTTTACATGAAGACTGCGAAATTCGACAGGCCAATAAGGATCGATTTCTTGGGGGAAGAGGGCATGGCGGAGAAATTCGCTTCTGTCATACTCTCGATCTCCTCCCACCATTCCGGCTACGGTCTGCCGAGCGTTCTGATAGAGGCGGACCAGGTCGCCAAGCTCGCGGAGGACGACATAGATAACATATACGAGCAGGTCCTCACGCAGACAGGCTCGCTCCCGAGCATCTTCAGGCTGAGAAGGGACATGAGGCCTTTTTGAAAAAGTTCAACTTTCCCCCTTTGCTTTCCTGATCATTTCGGCAAGTTTCTCAGGATTCTGTGAGCCTATCATTATCCGCTTGCCGTTCGTAAGCTCCAGTTGTACGCCCTTGTTGCCACTCACATTATACGCCCATCCTTTCGAACCCCACCTGATGCCCCAGCCACCGTATTCACGTATAGGATGATATTTGCGAACTTCATAATTATCTAAGTTATCAAAAGAAATGAATCGAGAGTGCAGCGGGAAAAAACGGATAAGGATCCCGTTTTCTCTCACTTCAACGATGAGTTTCACGGAATAGATAAACAGGGGAAGTCCGAAACCGAAAGCGATCCAGATGATCCACATCGCGACATCGGGCGCGGGCCTGTTTCCAAAAGGGTTTCCGAAAACAATCTGCTGGAGGAAACCATACCACGAGATTCCGGCCACCAGAACCATAAGGAGCCATATCCAGATCTGGCGGAACTGCTGGACTTCCCGGTAGATCAATTTCATGATTATTATAGGAAATGCCTCGTTTATATCTATTTTACAGTTGTCTATGAATCTCGCTGGGAAACGAAGCCTTTCTGAAAGTTTAAAAATTTAATTACCTATTCTATTCGTGGTTGTCATGCCAAAGGCGCACCGTTGGATAACGGATATCCTGAAAGTTGAAAACATGGAAGTTATAGACGAAGTGATAGGGAAGAGATATAATTTCAGAATTTATACAAATGAAGAATACGTCCAAAGACTGGATAGGGACTATTTAACCTTCGAAGAGGAATTCAAGGCTGCTGTTTCTGAACACAACATAGAACCCAAGGATATTTCAAATTCCCCGCCTTCAGACTACAAATCATCAAAACTGTTCGAGAGGGAACGTGAGTTAAGAGACGACGATCTGGAATAAATCTAAAGCAAAGAAAATCTATTTAATACCAGATTCTAATTTCTCAATCATGATAGAAGCAATTCTCTTCGACCTTGACAACACGCTCATGGACTTCATGCTCATGAAGAGGAAGTCGTGCGAATCGGCGATAGATTCAATGGTTAGCGCGGGCCTGAAAATGGGAAGGGAAGGGGCGATGAGGATTCTATTCGATTTGTACGGGGAGAAGGGGATTGAATACAACCGGATTTTCCAGGAGTTCCTCAGGAAAACCATCCGGAGGGTCGATTACAGGATTCTCGCTAAGGGGATCGTGGCATATCGGAAAGCTCAAATAGCGTACGTGAAACCCTATCCCGGAACCGTGAGGACCCTCATAAAACTGAAGGAGAAGGGGATGAAGTTAGGGATCGTATCAGACGCGCCTTCCGTGAACGCGTGGATACGCCTCGTCGAGATGAACATAGGGGATTTTTTCGATGTGGTGATAACGCTGCACGAAACCGGTAAGAAAAAGCCATCGAAGGTCCCCTTTCTCAAGGCGATAAAGGAGATAGGGGTTAAACCGGAGAACGTCCTCTTCGTGGGGGACTGGCCCGAGCGCGATATCATGGGGGCGAAAGCGCTCGGGATGAAAACGGCTTTCGCTAAATACGGGAGCCAGGAAAAAACCAAAAAACACGGGGCGGACCACGAGCTAGAAAGGATTGAGGATTTGCTTAAGATAGTGTGAT
>JAGMCY010000125.1 GCA_023128965.1 Candidatus Aenigmatarchaeota archaeon
CCCGCCAGGCCCGTTTAAAAATAAGGAATTTATAAATCATTTCCATATCATTTAATTACAGATGGGGCCATGAGGTAGTCTGGCTATCCTGATGGTTTAAGTGAAAACTTCTACCAGGGAAAGCAGGCTCCAGTGCTCACTGGAGCGTTGAGGGTCTTATGAGGACTAAGATCCTGTGATGAAGAGAGACCTGTATACCTGGGTTCGAATCCCAGTGGCCCCATATGCTATTTCTTCATATATCGGATAGATAGATTTATAAGCTATCCGATAAAATAATAATCATGATAATCGATAAAGACCTGTATGAAAGGATAAGAAAGAAAAGGGAAGAACTTGATGGTTTGAGGCCTTTCCCAAAGAGCGTTCTTGAAAGGCTCAGGAAACAGTTCGCAATAGAGCTGGCGTACAATTCCAACGCCATCGAGGGGAACACGCTCACCCTCAGGGAAACCAGGCTTGTGATAGAGGAAGGTATAACCATAAAGGGGAAACCTCTCAGGGAACACTTTGAAGCGATAAATCATCAAAAGGCGTTCGAGTTTTTGGAATCCCTTCCGAAGAAGACCGCGCTGACAGAGCAGGTAATAAAAGATATCCATAAGCCGATAATGAGAGGGATAGATGATGAATATGCAGGAAGATACAGGGACGTGAATGTCAGGATTCTCGGTGCTGTGAAAAGCCCGCCCAGATTTGAAAAGATCCCTGTGAAAATGAGGGAATATGTAAAGTATGTAAAAAGAAACCCGGATAAGCTGAACCCAATAGAGTTATCAGCAATTATCCATTACAGGCTCGTTGAGATACACCCATTCACGGACGGGAATGGGAGATGTGCCAGGCTCCTGATGAACCTATTCCTCATGAGGCAGGGGTGTCCTGTTACAATGGTCCTCAAGGTTGACAGGAAGAAATACTACGATAGATTGAGAAAAGCGGACAAGGGAGATTTGAAACCATTCGTTGATTTCATTGGCAGGAATGTCGAAAGAAGTCTGGATTTGTATCTTGATACCTTCAAGAGGGGTTCGGAATATATCAGCCTGGCCGAGGCTGCTGAAGGATCACCTTATTCTCAAGAATATTTAAGCCTTCTTGCAAGAAAAGGCAGGCTCGAATCAATAAAGCTAGGAAGAAACTGGTTTGTTAAGAAAGAGGCGATAAAGAGATATATAAAATCAAAAAAGAAATGAGCCCAACATTATTTTTATTCCAGCCAGTACAAAGAATAATTATGAAGGCCCAGACAGCTTTCGAATACATGGTCATTGCGGTATTCGTTCTCGCGTTCCTCACACCGATCTGGATTTACATTTCCCAGCTCCAGGCCCAGACTGCTGATGAGTTCGCTCTTTCCTATGCGAAAAACGCTGTAATACAGATAGCGAAAAAATCGGATCTGATATATTCACAGAGAATGGACGCGAAGATTAAGATAGAGGTTTACATCCCCAGGGGTGTCCAGGAGATAAACATAACGGGAAACGAGATAAACATGCGAGTGATTTCGAGGTCGGGGCCTGTTGATGTTTTCGCGACATCCATCGCCCAGTTACAGGGAAGCCTTCCGACTGACGAGGGCCTTTACTTTGTGTTGATAAAGGCTGAAGGGGATTACGTTAACATAACGCTCGGATAATTATGAAAGCCCAGGTTGCGATAGAGTTCATGATAATATTCGGGACATTTTTGATAGCTTTAAGTTTTGTCGTGCTCGCTGCCTGGAACAACATAGTGAACATAGACAAATCCTCGATCGATTTCGAGGCGAACAGAATCCTTAATCTTATATCGAACAGGATAAATACAGTTTACCTTGAAGGCCACGGGTTTTCGATAGGTCTGGCAGTTCAAGAAAAAATAGGGGTGTACAATTACACGATAGAAATCGAGGAGAACAATCTCTGGCTTACCGTGAATGAAATTTCATACTCTAGGAGGCTGCTCACCCCGAACATAACGGGAAATATTGAAAAGGGAACGAACACGCTCGAAAACGTTAACGGGGAGATAGTGGTATCATGAAGGGACAGGTCTGGTCTCTGGATTTCATAACATCCGTCCTCGTTTTCCTCGTAGTCCTTATCCCTCTTTTCTTTGTCTGGAATTACGTGAACATCCAGAATCAGCAACAAATCCTTTTCGATGAGGTCGAAACACTCACCCTTTCGATATCGGATTCGCTCATCCGAACGAAAGGTCTGCCCGAAGACTGGAATACCTCGGATGTGAGCTCCATAGGGCTTTCTTCGGAAGAGAACGTCCTGAACGTCACGAAGGTTTCCTATTTCCTGACAATGGGGAACAGCGAATACAACAGAACGCGGGCAATCCTGACAGGGGGGTATGATTTCTTCTTCAACCTCACGGATATCAACGGGACCGCACACGGAACGATAGGGAACAAACCCCAAGACAGGATGACCATCCCCATCGAAAGGTATTGCTTATACAACGAGAGGATCGCAAAACTCGAATTCGCTATGATAGTCTAAATCAAATGTCGAGCTCGAACATCTTGTAGCGAATCTTTATGTTGTAGCCCGCTTTCTTTAACTTCTCTATCATGTTCATGTCCTTCGCCCCTTTCTTTGAAAGCAGTTCCTCGATACCGAGCTCCAGCGCTATTATCGGGTGTATTATATTCACTATGATATCCTTGTCCTTAAATTCTATCTCCGCAGCAGGCGCTTTCCCCAGATATACCCTGAAATGAACCCTGCCTACGATACTCCTGAAAATTTCTTCCAGAATGCTCATAAAGATCAAGAATTATTTTTTCTTAACGAAAGGAACGATTGTGAATTCCACATTTCCGTGCACGCTTATTTTCGAATTACCGATGTTGAATTCCACGCCGTCAAGATTCACCTTTGTCTTGGTCTCTTTTCCTTCAAGTATCTGCATTATCTTCATTAAAAGCTCTTCCTTGTTCTTGATTATCTCCTCTAAAACGCCCATTCGAATCACCTCGGATAATACCAATATTTATTTTTAACTATATATATTTGCCAATTTATATCCTTCTTTCCAAAATTATATTATGGTCGAAAAGATAGTGATAGGAAAGGACTGGAAAGACCTTAAAAAATTCGGGGAGAAGGGGACCGCTTATATTGGGAAGCACGTTGTTGGCAAAGGGGAGGAATCCCACCTGACGAACCCCATACAGATGGATTTGACGAGACCGCACATAGTCCTGGTTTGCGGAAAGCGTGGGACCGGGAAATCATATTCTGCGGGTGTCGTTGCGGAGGAGATATACAAACTTCCTGACGAAATACGAATGAACCTTTCCGTTCTGATGATAGACACCATGGGGATCTACTGGTCAATGAAGCTCCCCAACGAGAAGGACATCGAAATGCTCAAGGAATGGGGACTGAAGCCCGAGGGACTGGCGAACGCGAAAGTCCTCGTCCCCAAGGGTCATGTTAACGAATACAAAGAGGCGGGCATAACGGTCGATCACCCATTCACACTTTCAGTCGGTGAACTCACGGCAGAAGACTGGATCACGACGTTCGGCTTCTCCATGATAGACGAACACGGGATAATGATAGAAAGGGTCATGGAGAACCTGAAGGAAAAATATGGAAGCAAATACTCGATAAGCGATATCATAATGGAGATGGAGAAGGACAAGAGAACGGAACAAAAGGTTAAAGATGCGTTAGTAAACAGGTTCCTAGCGGCGAAAGGCTGGGGACTTTTTGAAAAAGAAGGAACAAAAGTCGAGGATCTCCTGAAGCCTGGTGTAATTTCAATTCTCGACGTTTCCCATTACATGCGCGTCTCCGAATCGTGGTCGATACGCGCGATGCTGGTTGCCCTGCTTTCAAGGAAGATTTTCGCGCAGAGATTGAAGGCGAGGAAAGCGGAAGAGTACGGGCAGGTAACGGGCCAGGCAAGAAAGACTATTCCAATGGTCTGGATGATGGTCGATGAAATGCACCAGTTCATTCCCAACGAGGGCTCGACCGCTGCAACAGGTCCTGTTCTGACCCTCATCAAGGAAGGGAGGGAACCGGGGATTTCTCTGTTGATGATAACCCAGAGACCCGACAAGCTCCATGAAGATGCGCTTTCACAGGCGGACCTCGTAATTTCGCACAGGCTCACATCGAAGGCGGATATAGAGGCTTTAAGATCGATCATGCAGACCTACATGCTCGAGGACATACAGGATTACCTGAACGATCTGCCCAGAACGAAGGGTTCAGCGATCATCCTCGATGACAATTCCGAAAGGATATACCAGGCTCAGATCAGGCCGAGATTCTCTTGGCATGCAGGCGGCTCGCCCATAATAATAAAGGAGAAAAGCCTGATCGGAGAAGAAAAAACCACAGGAGAAAAAAGCACCGGGAAAGCGTAATTCACCTCTTTATTTTACCCCTCTTCTTCACGATCTTTATCCTCTTTATCCTGTCCTTGTCCGCGTCCTTCACCATGATCCTGAAATTCTTCATGCGTATCTTATCCCCTTCCTTCGGGAACCTTCCGAGTTTTTTCACTATGAGGTCAGCGATCGTTTCCAGATCCTTCCCCTTGAACTCGATTCCCATAACCTTCGTTATGTCCTTCAGCGGGGTTTCCGCTTCCACTATTATGCTCTTCTCATCCAGAAGGCGGAGCTTCGTTTTCTTGACATCGCTCTCGTCGTATATCTCCCCTACTATCTCCTCCAGCAGGTCTTCCAGCGTGACCAGACCTTTCACGTTCCCTTTCTTGTCCACGATGATCGCCATGTGCGTTCCCGTCTCCCTGAAATCGTCCATGAGGAGGTTCAGGTTCTTATCATCCTTAACAAACATCACAGGTGAAACGAGCTTTTCGATTTCCATGTCGAATTGCTTTCTCTTCAAATGCTTCAGTATTTCCTTTATGTGAATCACGCCAATCATGTTGTCGAAGCTGTTCTTGTAGACAGGTATCCTTGAATAGCGGGATTCTAATATTTTCGTCAGGACATCCACAAGCCTTTGATCCGAACGAATCGCGATGATACTTTTCCTCGGGACCATTATTTCTGAAACAATCGTGTCCCCGAATTCGAAAACATTGCGTATCATCTCCTCTTCGTCCTTCTCTATCACCCCGAGTTCCGCTCCCATACTGAGAGCCGTTCGTATCTCCTCCTCCGTTATCTTAGGTCTTTTCTTCCTCGTTCCGAAGACCCTCAATATCCCCAAACTCAGATACTCTATGAAAACAACAACAGGGTAAAGGATTTTCGTGAGGACGTAGAGCGGACCGGCGATCACGAGGGAAACCTTCTCGGCGTTCTGGTGGCAGAAGGATTTCGGCGTTATCTCCCCGAATACGAGGATGAGGAACGTCATTACTCCGGTCGCTATCCCGATCCCCTGCGACCCGAACATATCCGTGAAGATTATCGTCGCTAATGCGGCAGCGGCGATGTTAACCAGGTTGTTCCCGATCAGAATGGTTACAAGCAATTTGTGAGGCTCATCTTTCAGTTTCCTGAGAACTTTTGCCCCCCTCCTTCTTTGCCTAACTATCTTCCTGACCTTTATATCACTTAACGAGAATAACGCGATCTCTGATCCTGAAAAGAAACCGGAGAGCGCGATCAGAATTATCAAAACAGACGTTTCGAGCCACATGCATACCATAGAAATATTGGGTTTTCTGGTTTATTAGTTTAGATTTTAGGAACAAAAACGAAGCCGTGTTTTTTCAGATTAATCTTCCACCTGTCTGTTTTGATCCCTTCCTTCTTGAGGAGGGTTCTCCTCTTCTTCGCGCCAGAGCCCATTACTTTCCCGTTGGATTTCACAACCCGATGTAATGGGATGCTCTTCAAATGCACGTTGCTGGAGATAACTTTACCAACAGCCCTCGAGGCCCTGGGTTTCCCAACGGTTTTCGCTATCTCGGAATAGGTGACGACCTTTCCCCTTGGAATCCGCTTGACAAGGGAGAGAACTTTCTCCGCAAAATCCACTCCCTCCAGTTCGAACCTCCTCCTTTCCCTCTCGATAACTATTTTCGATATCCTGTTCGTCTTGTTCTCCAGTTCTATTATCTTACGGGCGATGTCCCTGTAGCTCCTTTCCGTTTTGATTTCCATCCTCTTCCTTCTCTGGTCGAGCTTGTAGAGGCGAAACTCGGTTTTGTTCTTGTACGAATCCGCGAGGTTGAACGTCCTCTCAAGGTGTTGCGAAATCTGGTGAATCTTCTTGTACAGATCATCCTGGTAATTCGTTAATTTGTGCTTGGATATCTCCTCCGCGAGCTTCCCGGCTCCTATTATAACCATAAACACACCGAGAATGAGGAAGAACTCGAAAGATATCAGGTTTCCCACCCCGCCTGCTGCCACGGAAATGCCCATCACTGCGAACACTATCCAGAATATCTTGTCCCAGTACCTGAAAAAATGTAGTGAAAACATAGTTATTATTTAAAGGTAAAGAATTTAAACCTTTATTTCCCGATTAACTTTATAAATTGAGGTTCGCAATAAAGTTGATATAGGCTTAAGATTTAGGTGTGAAGATGAAATTCCCCAAAACTTTGCGAACATATTGCCCTACGTGTAAGAAGCACACAGAACAGACTGTCAAACAATCGAAGAGGAGAGGACGTTCGCAAGCTCATCCCCAATCCCAATCCCAGAGGAGGTTCAAGAGAAAGATGGGGGGTTACGGCTCGTTCCCTAGACCGAACCCGAAAGGCGAGGGGAAACCAACGAAGAAGGTCGATTTACGCCTCACGTGCAAGGAGTGCAAGAAATCGCATACTAAAAAGGGGTTCAGGGCCAGGAAGTTCGAACTCGTATAGTCTATTAAGGTGAAAAAATGGCGAAAAAGGAGAAGAAGACGAAGAAGAAAGGGAAAAAGGTGAGGAAGGGAAGGAAGCACGAATCCGTGAAGATATGGCAGAAATACGAGATCAAAGGAGAAACGATATCGAGGAAAAACAAGTTCTGCCCCAGATGCGGGGAAGGCGTATGGCTTTCCAAGCAGAAGAACAGGCTTTACTGCGGAAAGTGCGGATACACGAGTTTTGGTCCAGGAAGACTAGCAGTCGAGGAAAGGGGGAAACCAGTCGAGGGGGAACAAGCTGAAGTAGAAAAGGCAGAGGAGAAACCAGCCGAAGTTAAACAACCCGAAGGCAAGGAAGAAGCAGAAAACGAAGGAAAACAGAACGAATGAAAACTTTTATAATATCTATTTAATTAATACTAATAATATATCTAGAGGGGTGTTGTTATGAAAATCACGATTTCTGTTATAAAAGCGGATATCGGTTCGATAGGAGGTCACATAAAACCCAGCGAAAGTTTGCTGGAAACGGTCACGGATTATATTTCTGAATACGGGAAAGGTTTCCTCAAGGATTTTTACATCAGTTTCACCGGGGATGATATCGCAATTCTAATGACCCACACCCTTGGGAAGGGCAACGAGAAGATACACAAGCTCGCCTGGGAGGCGTTCAAGGCCGGGACGCTCGTAGCCAAAAACCAGGGTCTGTACGGAGCGGGTCAGGACCTCCTGAAAGACTCGTTTTCAGGGAACATTAAGGGGATGGGTCCTGCCGTTGCTGAGATCGAAACCGAGGAGAGGCCGAATGAACCGTTCCTCTTCTTCGCCGCGGACAAGACAGAACCCGGGGCGTATAACCTCCCCTTGTATCTTGGATTCACCGACCCGATGTACTGCGCAGGCCTCCTGTTGAGCCCTGATATGACAAAGGGCTTCAAATTCACAATAATGGATGTAGCGCACACGAAAGGCGATAAAATCATACACCTCAATTCGCCAGAAGACATTTACGATATAGCCGCTCTCCTCAGGGACAACGACAGGTTCGTGGTGGAATCCATATACTCAAGAAACAGCGGTGAGCAGGCGGCCGCTGTGAGCACCACGCGATTGCATAACATCGCTGGTAAATACACGGGGAAGGATGATCCCGTAATGCTCATTCGCGTCCAAAAGAACTTCCCGGCTACCGGAGAGATACTCGGTCCTTATTCCATAGGACACCTTGTAGGAGGGTTCATGAGGGGTTCGCATACAGGTCCGCTCATGCCTGTCAAGCTGAACTCAACTATTTCGTACTTCGACGGCCCGCCTGTCGTGAGCTGCGCCGCCTTCTGCGTCCACAACGGGAAGCTGACAGAACCCGTCGACGCTTTCGACCACCCGTACTGGGATTTCGTTAGGGACAAGGTTTCGCAAAAAGCGTATGACATACGCAGACAAGGGTTCTCGGGTCCGGCAATGCTTCCGTACAGCGAATTAGAATACGGAGGGATCGTGGAAATCCTGAAACGCCTGGAGAAGAAGTTCAAAGTCAGGAAATAGGAACAGTTAAACTTTTTATGTGCTCGACCTTATAGTATATATGGTAGATGGTGATTACGACCATTTTTTATATCACCCCGTACCAGACTTGGAGGAAAATTCTTTATCAAGACCTGGCAATTTCGAACCAATACATGAAGAAGACGGAGAATCTATTATTTATTCAATTTTAGAAAAGAACACCAAAATAGGATTAATTCCAGTTATTAAGAACGGGCAATTTAGTAGTATACATTTCCAAATAAAAACCGGTAATAAAGAATGTCATGCATACTTCACCCCCAAAAAGAAAGAAGACAACGAAGAAGTAGAACTTGGTGTAGATACTTTTTTTGCATTTTTTGACGGGATAATGATAACTTCTCTTAGGAGAGATAATAATTTAAAGAAAATGATACATTATGCAGAGACTGTTTCAAAAAATGGCTTCAAAGAAAAATATCAACAGATTTGTAGCAAACCCAAGTATAGTATGTTTAAAAAACTTTCTCCTGAAATGGCGCTTTATCTGAGTCTATAAAACGAAATTATTAAAAAATCAGATTCTAATTTCACCCGAACCCTTCTAACAAATCCCTTATCGCTTCCTCCGGGTTCTCTGATTTCACAACGCCCGAAGCGACTAGTATCCCCTTCGCTCCGAGTTCCATCGCTTTTTTCACGTCCTCTTTGTCCTTCACCCC
>JAGMCY010000126.1 GCA_023128965.1 Candidatus Aenigmatarchaeota archaeon
AGCAGCGGATACTGTCCTCGTACAGGGAGCCGTTGAAAATTATTGTGGAGAGCCTATCACTTTGAACACTACAACAGAGGTAAGTTTCAACCTTTCAACAGGAGCGTACACCGCAACCTGCACGCCAATAACGAAACTCGGAGCGAACGTGTACAAGTGTAACTGGAACCCCGACCAGACAACGCAGGCCGGTTGGTACAACGTGACGATGTGGTCTAGCTACATATATTATTACGATAATACGACAGTTGAAGAAGATTTATTCTACCTTACAACAAGCCCGAGCCTTACAGCGGCGAATGTGACGCCAAGGCAGGATTCCTGGGACATTGTACATAACTTCTCCGTGAGGGTGGCGGATAACCTGGGGGATGTCGTCAATGTGACGCTTCAGGAGCAGATACTTGGACAATCCTGGTACAATGTCGAATCTAAAACCTGCGAGAATTGCAGCAACACTACAGGAAATTATACCCAGCTGAATTTCAGTAAAATTTACCCGTGTTCCGGGTATGCAGGGGAATGGATGAAATTCAGGTTCATGGCGAACGACACGGAGGGGAATCTCATTTACACAGATAGTTTCGACCAATATGTTGATTCGGATGACACGTTTGAACTGCAGAAAGCCGATGTGAACGTCACGTACGTATCGGGAAACAACTCGATTGCGCAGCCCCTGATACCCGCGATATTCGAGATTATGATCTATAACCTGGATAACACCACAAAGAATTTTTCAGTTGGTGAACGCCCGCTGGTCAAGTTCGACGTGGAGAATTCATCTGGAGGGATGCAGTTCGTCAACCAGTCCTATACGAACGGGACAGGGTCCGCGAACGTCTCCTTCGCTCCAAACCAGGACTTCAACGAGGGGAACAAGACATGGTATGCCTACGTCCCGGCAGACGATTCCTGCTACAATTACAACATATCAGAAAACCTCACGGTTGACATACAGGTTAACTGGCCGCCAAACTATGCGAACATGACCGTTAACAACAAAACCACGGATTCCAAGGGCTGGGGAGGCGGGTGGAACTTCTCCGTTGAAGTCAAGGATTACGGAACCGAAGATGACGATGTTAATGTAACGCTCCAGCTGGATACGAAGTTTGGCTGGACTGATATGCAGACCGAGAACTGCACTTCCTGCAGCTCATGGACACAGATAAACTTCACCAATATCCAGCTGAACTGCAGCGACATAAATTCTTCTGCCCGCTTCAGGTTCAATATCACGGATGATGCGGGGAACCAGAATGTAACGTCTGCAACCACGTTTAGTGTCCTTAGGGACGAAGTCGTATTCGAACACCTGTCAGGGAATGAGTCCACCGCAAA
>JAGMCY010000127.1 GCA_023128965.1 Candidatus Aenigmatarchaeota archaeon
CCGAGAGGGGGGAGGAACTTCCGGTTTCAACCATCGGCGAACTTATAAAGATCGCTGAGGAGAGTAAGGGGATAATATCCCTGGGTCCGGGAGAACCGGATTTCGATTCACCGAGTCATATCGTTAATTTCGCGTGCAAAAGGTTGAGGGAAGGTTATACGCACTACTCCCCGCCTGGTGGAAGGAGCGAACTGAAAGAGGCGATTGTGAAGAAGCTTAAAAAAGACAATAAAATCGATGTTTCTCCTGATCAAGTGATCGTGACAACGGGCTCAACAGAGGCTATCCTGCTGGCGTTGATGTGCTCGATTGACCCAGGTGAGGGGGTTCTCATCCCAGATCCTGGGTTCCTTGCGTACAAGCCAGCCGTTGAGATATTGAATGGGATGCCAATCTGCGTTCCTCATTGCGAAAGGGATGGTTTTCAATTCAAGGTAGATGAAGCTGAGAAAATCATCATCCCTGAGAAGACGAATGTTATGATAATAAATTCTCCCTCAAACCCCACAGGCGTTGTGTTCAAGAAGAAAACATTGGAGGGGATCGCAGACTTCGTGAATGAATACGATCTGCTCGTAATATCGGATGAAGCATATGAAAAACTCGTTTACGACGGAGAGAAACACATATCATTCGCTTCCTTAAACGGGATGGAGAAGCGAACACTAACCCTCCACTCGTTTTCAAAAACCTACGCCATGCCTGGGTTCAGAGTAGGGTATGCGGCAGGTCCTGAAAATATAATAAAGGCGATGAAAAAAATCCACATATACTCAACGGTATGCGCCCCCACTGTTTCACAGGAGGCTGCTCTGAAGGCGTTGGGGGGACCCCAAACCCCTGTTAAAAAAATGGTTGAGGAATATAACAGGAGGAGGGAACTGATTGTTAAAAGGCTCAATGAAATTCCTGGTTTTTCCTGTGTTGAACCCAAAGGGGCTTTCTACGCCTTCCCGAACATAAAGGAATTCGGCATGAAATCCCTTGTGTTTTCTAAGTGGTTGTTAAGGAAAGCAAAGGTAGCGGTAGTCCCTGGAACAGAGTTTGGAAGGCGTGGGGAAGGTTATATAAGGTGTTCTTACGCGACTTCTTATAAAAAGATTGAAAATGCAATGGATAGGGTTGAAAATGTGCTGAAGAAGTTAAAGAAATAAAATACCATATGACCCCTATTTCCACTGGAAGAATAATTTATATATATTATATATTATTTATAATATAACACTGTTATGTTATTTTTAGTGGAAATTTTATATAACTTTCCATAGGAAATCATGGTGTTGGGGGGAAAGAATTTAAACCCCTATTTCATATGGAGAGTATGGCGCAAATTTCTTTAAATCAGATATTCCGAAGATATGCAGAGAACAGAACGATATTTAAGGAGAAGGATACACTTTCGATACAATTCACCCCGGATAACATTCCCCACAGGGGCGAACAAATAAATCAGCTCGGTATGATCCTTGCCCCGGTCTTAAGGAACGAAAGGCCATCAAACCTCTTCATTTATGGAAAGACAGGAACAGGAAAATCCTTATGCGCGGAATACACAACCTCGAAGCTTTTGGAGACGTCAATGAATAATGGAAATAAAAAAATCAAGGTGATTTATATTAATTGTAAGATGAGCAAAGTCTCGGATACAGAGTATCGAATGCTCTCACAGCTCATCGAAAAACTAAATTTTGATGAGCGGGTTCCCTTTACGGGCCTTCCCACAAATCAACTTTACCAGAAATTTTACAAAATACTAGATGCAGAGGAACAAAATGTTATTCTCGTTCTGGATGAAATAGACTCCTTGGTGAACAAGATAGGTGACGGCGTCCTTTACAATTTAACGAGAATCAACCAAGAGCTCAAGAAAGCGAAACTCACCATAATCGGAATATCAAATAACCTCTCTTTCGTAAACAATCTCGATCCTCGGGTCAAATCCTCTCTCTCAGAGGAAGAAATCGTTTTCCCACCTTACAATGCGAACGAACTTAGGGACATCCTCACGGAAAGGGTTGTTTTTGCATTCAACCAGGATGTTGTCCCGCCCCCGGTCATAGCGAAATGCTCTGCCTTGGCTGCGCAGGAACACGGAGACGCGAGGAGGGCATTGGATCTCTTAAGGGTTGCAGGAGAGATCGCCGAGCGGGTGGGGAGTGAGAAAGTTTCTGAGGAACACGTTGATTTCGCTGAAAGAAAACTCGACAGGGACAAAACAATCGAGGTCGTCCGAAACCAACCACGACAATCGAAATGTGTTTTGCTCGCGATACTCAGACTTTGGAGAAGGGGAGGGAAGGGAATACAAACAGGGGACATCTATGATCTATACGCCGAGATTTGCAGGAAGAACAACCTGAAAGCTCTAACTCAAAGAAGGGTTTCCGACCTCATATCAGAACTTGATGTGTTCGGGGTGGTGAACGCCAAGGTCGTTTCAAAGGGGAGGTACGGAAGGACAAGGGAAATAAAGATAGACCTCTCAAACGAAATCGTTGAAAAAATAGAGAAGACCTTCGGCACGGAGTTTATTTAAAATTTCTAATTCAAAATAAAAGGGTTATGAACAAAAAAGAGATCATAGGAATGTTTCTGGACAGGGGGGTTTTGCTCTCCCCGGAAGATCTCGAAAAAATAAATGAGAAAAATTACATGCAAATTCTCGAGAGCAAGAGCGGTGTGGGGGGAAAAAAAGAACATGCTGTGAACGAGCCGGTAAGAGGGAAGATCTCAACCGAGGAATTCATCAAGATATGCAACAGAAAATTCGAATTTTTAAGGGAAACGCTGCTCAAAAAAATCGAGGCGGTCTCGATAAACAAAGGCAGAAAGGTTTTTTCAGAAGTAGCGATTATAGGAAGGGTAAAGGAGCTGACGGGAAGGGGGTTCGTTATAGAAGACGTGACCGGTGAAACGGAGGTCGTGACCGAAAACAAGGAGGTAAATGCAGGGGACGTTTTGGGAATGAGGGGTTTTTTCAAGGAAAACCGCTTCTTTCTGGAACAGACAACCTGGCCGGACATACCGCTCGATAACAGCCCGAAACCAATTCAAACGAAAATCACACTAACAATGAAAGTGAAAGAAAACATGGAGGGATTTATAATAAGTCCGAACGCTGAGAAATCGGAAAATGTTATAACGGGTTTTGAGAAATTCGGTATGATAAAAACAACAAAGGAAGGAAAGGGCATCAGGATAATCGCCTACTCCCCGAGCAAGGAAATAAACGAGGATGATGCTGTGAAAATATTGAAGAAAAGAATTATACCGGAAGAAGGGATCCTCGAGAACCTAATAACCGAAATACCGGATATTTTTTGGCTCTTCGACAACAAGAGAAATTGGACAAGGAATTACAAGGGGGTTGTTATAATATCAAGTGATGAGAACAGCTTTGCTGAATATGGGATGGAGGGCGTCAGGTTCGGAAAGATATAACACTGTTATATTAAATTTAATATACTTAACATCCAAGAATCAATATGTTCAAAATAATGGTCGTTGCAGACATACACGGAGAATTCGAAAAGTTCTCAAAAATCGTAGATAAAATAAAAGAACACGATTTCGACCTTGTCATATGCCCGGGGGATTTCACCGATGTATTCAACACACCAGAAGGATATTCGCAGGTTGACATAACCGAATTGATCCTCCAAAAACTACTATCATTCGGGAAACCCGTTTTCTGCGTTCCAGGCAATCACGATCCATATGATACTTTGGATCTGTTGGATGAATATAACGTGAACATCCATGGAAGGGTGAAGAAACTCAAGGGTCTCGAGTTCGTTGGCTTTGGGGGAGCTGCCACACCCTTCAACACGAAATTCGAGCCCACGGAAGAGGAGATAAAGGAGACCCTCGAGAAAAGGGTCAACGACATAAAAGGCAAATTCATACTCGTGACACACAACCCACCTTTCGGGACGAATCTCGACAAGACCGAGACCGGTGAACACGTCGGATCGAAATCAATAAGGGGATTCATAGAAAAGAACAAACCCTTGCTGGCGATTTCGGCGCACATACACGAGGCCGGAGGGATCGATAAGCTAGGTGAAACAACACTCTTCTACCCCGGGGTTGCATACGAAGGGTATTACGGTTTGGTTGAGGTGGGTAAAGAAATAAAATGTGAAATAAAGAAGTTCTGATCACTCGATATACTTCAACTTCTTTATAATATCCTCTATCATCTCTATCTTGCACAATGCGACAGGTATGCCCTCGACTTCTGCGATGTTCATCGCAACTTCATCAACTTTGTCTATACCGTGAAGCACGACAAGCCCGGGTTGCAGGTTCGTAAGTTTTATGGCAACCATGGGAGTTTTCCCCGTCGATACACCCGTGAATATCAAAGCACGCTGGGTTGTTGTTCCATACAAACTTATGAGCTGGTTGTGCGACAATTCCAATATCGCTTTCACAGAATCTATTATGGTGCAACCATATATCTCCCTTTCCGTAGTCGCCCTTTTCGTGAGGATGGAGGCGCTTATCTTCCTGCAAAACTCACTGATCGGAACCCCGCTAGGAAACTCCCTTATGTCTATTATCGCCTTTGAAAGAGCCGAAGAACTCATGGAGGGCGTGAAGGTTTTGATCACTAGCCCACCTCTTTTCATGTCAAGACCCAGGAGCGAGTTCACATACCTCTTTATAACGTTTATCCCTGGAGATTTCCTCCTCCCCGATTCGTAGTCGGATATAACAGAGGATGTAATACCTATATGATTCGCCAATTTCTTCTGGGAGAAGCCGAAAATCCCCCTCCATTTCTTCAGGACCTGCTCAGGGTTTTCTGAGAGGACGATCTCGCCAGTTATATCCTTCGCGAGCCGATCCCTCGAGAGGTGAAATTCGTCAACCATAGAAAAGATTTACGTTGATTATTTAAAACCCTTCAGTAGTTCCGAAAGACCACAGAAAACAGGCGGATGTTTAAACAAATGTTTAAACTTAATTTCTTATATCCCTTGGAAACAAATTAATAATGTTCCTCGAAATACTGCTTTTCGTTTTTCTCGGGATTGCTTTTGGGATTGTCACGGGCCTGATCCCGGGGCTGCACCCAAACACCATTTTCACCCTCATCTTTTCCTTGGCTTTCCTGTTCACAGGGCTTCCTGTCCAATTAATCTTGGCCTTTGTTGTTTCCCTCGCGGTCTCCAACACGTTTTTCGATTTCATCCCCACCATCCTTTTTGGAGCGCCTGAAGAGGATTCGGTCCTTTCGGTCCTTCCGGGCCACAAGCTTCTCTTGAAGGGAAGGGGGTACGAGGCGATATTTCTCGTTACGATGGGCGGTCTGGGTGTGATGTTACTCACGGTCTTCAGCCTGCCTGCTTTGTTCTTCTTTCTCCCTTTGATTTACACTACCATAAAACCCGTGATTCACATAATCCTCCTCTCGGTCGTTGCATGGATGGTATACACGGAAAGGAAACCTTTGCACGCGTTATCCGTATTTATTCTTGCCGGGATCTTCGGTTTATTAACCCTCAATTCGTTTCCTTCAGAAGAGGTGATGTTCCCTGCACTGACCGGGCTTTTCGGCATGAGCACGGTTTTGGTAAGCGTAATGACAAGGGTGAAGATCCCGCCTCAGAAAATACAGAAGGAAGTTCAAGGGGACTGGTTGAAGGGAAGCGTGACAGGGTGGTTAGCAGGACTTCTTGCAGGGCTTCTCCCTGGAATAGGGTCTTCCCAGGCAGGTATAATCGCATCGCAGTTCCTCAGGGCAAAATTGAGGGAATTCCTAATAGCACTCGGAGGGATAAACACCTCCAACATATTCTTCACGTTCATCGTTTTCTATGTCATAGGAAAGACGAGGTCAGGGGCGGTCTGGATGATTTCGCAAATAATAGATTACTTCACTTTAGCTGATGTCTATTTGCTCATCGTTGTAGGGATTTTAACCTCCCTGATTTCTGGACTGTTGACGATAAAGGCAAGCAAATTCCTGTTAAACAGAATGAGGAACATAAATTACACGAGGATGATGTCATTCATCTTCCTGGGTTTAATAACACTCGTCTTCGTATTCTCCGGCCTTATCGGTCTGCTGGTCTCGATAACAGGCATGTTTTTGGGTTTGCTGGCGATCTCCATTGGAATCAAGAGGACGCACCTCATGGGCTTCCTGCTCCTGCCAACCATCGCTTATTTCTCAGGCCTGAATCCCTTGTTCTTCGGGATATTATGGTGACCCCTTCATTTCCTGTGAAATACGCTAAAAACCAGCATACATAGACAACATTAGATCCTTTAAACATCCATAGGAAATGAAGGTCATTTCACGTTCACATGAGATTCCTAAAGAATTAAATGAAGTTCTTCTTCTTGAACTTCACGAAAATCACCTTCGAAATTTCAGAGTTCACATTCACGGTGAAGTTTAATCAAACTTCATCTCTTATTGGACAATGATTTTTTTTGCAGGTCCTTTTGAGGAAGAGAAAAGAAGCGAGCCCCCGCATTCGCACACCCCTGACAGGGGAGGAAGGGGATACGTCTTATAACATTTTTTACACACAAAACCTTTGACCTCGTTGAGTGGAATATCCTCCACCTCTTTCACTTCGTACGTTTTTTTATTCAAACCGTTTATCGCTCCTAACAAATCAATCTGCTTGCCCTTTCCCAGAAGTTCTGTTTTTGAAATTCCCAAAGCAATGAATATTCTTTCGAGGGGGGGAAGCAATTGGTTCTCTATGTAATATTTCGAATCAATTTCCAAGCCTTTTTCTATCACATATAGGGGGTCCTCGCTCCTTTTCGAAAGCAGTTCCAAACCCTTTATTATAACATACTCTATCCTATCCCCAACCCCAGGCGCTTCCGCCGGACTCCGCTTTTTTATCTTCTTAACGAGCTCGGCATGCGGCTGAATACCAACGTAACCCTCCGCCCTTTTCGTCATGGTTTTTGTGATGATTAGCTTTCGTATCGGGACCTTGCCTGCAATCACATCATCAATCACGTCCTTGAAGTACTTCACGGCGAGTTTGATGTCATTCTTCTTCAGGATGGTTTCAAGGACCTTTTCTATGCTCTCCGATGTAAGACCGCACCAATCCCTCCTGACGGTCTCTATGCCCTTTGTCTCCATTCCCTCGATCCATCCATCCTTTCCGAGTTCAAAGCACCAGGCAGCATATCTTTTCTTCGTGAGCGGAAGAAACCGCTTGAAAACCTTTTCAAATTCCAGTTCCATTATACCCTTGAGAACAGACGTAACGCTCTTGGATATCTCTTCTCCCGCTTTTTTTATGCTTTCAAGGTCTTCGAATGGAACCTTAACCATAACGGAATCCGTATCCCCATAAACCACCTTATACCCGAATTTTCTCTCTATGTATTCCTTGGTTTTCTTAATGGTATCCCTTCCGAAGGCGGTTATGGAGTTCGCAATGTCCAGCGAATATATTTTCGCACGAGGGTATCCGAAGTGTCCATAGAAGGCGTTGGACATTATTTTTAATGCGAACTCTTCTGCCTTCATCTCCTTCGTCCGTTCTGATTCATCTCCCCTTTTCATCTCCCTCTTCACAGCCTGCCTTTCCTTCATCAATTGTTCCAGTATCTTTGGTATGATTCCCTTCCTCTTACTCTCGGGGACGAATTTCGCCCCTGAAGGAGATTTCACCGAACCCTCGATGTCGTCTCCCAATATCAAGGTGGTGGGACATATGTTGAACGTTCTTATGAGAGAAGGATACATTGACTTGAAATCAAAGACGAGCACACTTGAATGCAAACCCTTCTCCGGCTCTATTACATATCCCCCCTTAAGTTCAATCCTCCTCAATTTCTCCCTTCTTCCCACCTCAGAGCCGTCCGGTCTACAGGGAAGGGCGAAACCCTCTTTATTGAATTCTCTCAAGATGAGGTTCTCGATCCTTGTTGTCTCCCCGGAATCAAGTATATCCTGAAGGAGCGTCCCGGAAACCTTTGACAACGCGATGTACTTATCCAAAAGGTTTAGTTTCAATATAAGATTCATCGCGAGTTCAGAATCCTTTTTTGAGTAATTAACAAGAAGTCTGAATTTCTCCTGATCCCCTTTCCAGAATTTTTCTATCTCCGAGCGCTTGACAGGCTCTTTCTTTTCCCCGAGTAATTCCCCGGCCACTGTGTCTAGGTTGTACCTTTTCAACGAGAAATCCCTTTTGGCTATCTCAAAGGAATCAACCATTATCCTTCCGGCTATGTTGATCTTGAACCTACTCATAATTTGTTTTTTCGTCACCTGTTTTTTGCACCTCCCGAAACTCGCATATATCTCGTTCTCCCTCATCCTGTCTAGTATGTAGGGAATATCGAAGTTGTTTATATTGAAGCCGGTTATGATGTCGGGATCGTAATCCATTATGATATTTATGAGACCCCTCAACATCTCTTTCTCATCCTCGAAAAATACAACGTCTTTATCTGTTCTGGTGCTTAGTACAAGGTCCTTCCCACCTTTATAATGTTCGTTGAACACGATGGAAATCATGATTATTGGGTCTTTCCTGCTCTCTGGCATTTCCCCTCCTCTCAGAGAGACGCATTCAATATCCAACGCCAGAAATTTCAATGGAGCCAACCCATCATTTTCAACCTTCCTGATATCCTTTATCTTGATTTTTCTATCAGTGTTCACGGTGTTTGTTGTTATCCCGTTCGTGTCCTCGACCTTTATCCATCCCATCCCCCCCAAACCAAAATCTGACATAAACCTGTATTTGAACGGGATATCTGCCTCGAAAACCTTGAACCCTCTTGAAAGCAAGCGGTCTCTTATCTCCGGGGTTTTGGCGGGATTCCTCAAGGTTATCTTATACATCTCTTTCATTTCTGTCTGGTAACCCAAGGGGAGAAACCTCTTGACCTTTTCGATCCTCACAACGTTGTTTTCCCCTTTCACACCATCCCCCACCTCTTTCCCCATAACGTAAATATACGGCTCGTAATTCTCGAAAAAACCGCAAACAGTCTCGCCGTTTTCCCCCTTCCCCCAAATCCTTATTATCGGTTTCTCATCAACCAGCGTGTAGTCCACATCGAGAATCTGAAAAAGCATATTGAGATTTGCGCACTTAACAATAAAACCATTTCGTTATCCAAAAGTATAGATTGGAAAATAACTTCCAAACACTACAATTTTTAAACTAGAAATCCGAATTATTATTGATAATTATGAAAATCAACCCCAAACAGATGGAGCGCATGATGAAGCAGATGGGCATGCAGATGTCTCAGATAGACGCGGAAGAGGTTATAATCAAAACCCCGGATAAGGAGATCGTGATTTCAAATCCGCAGGTCTCGAAGGTGAAGGCGATGGGCCAGGAAACTTTCCAGATAACCGGCGAGATATCGGAGAGGCCGAGGGA
>JAGMCY010000128.1 GCA_023128965.1 Candidatus Aenigmatarchaeota archaeon
TCGATCGCGTTTGTTCTCGCCAGGTCGTCATCAAAACATCTCCGCGCGAAGAAGGCGAGCGATCTCATATTTCATGGGAGTAAGAACAAGCCTCCTTCTGAATACGCAAAGGTCAACCTGGCGTTCTCGAACAAGAGCAAGGCGTTACCCCTGAGCGAGGAGAACGTGATAGTCACCAGGAGGCTGAACACGGAAGGCGTTTCCTCCTACAGGATAAACGGGAAAATCACGACACGCCAGCAGATCCTCGACATCTTCACGCAGGCGAGACTGAATCCCGGAGGGCATAACATAATCAGGCAAGGAGATGTCTCGAAGATAATAGACATGAACCCCCTCGAGAGGAGGGGGATAATAGACGAGATCTCGGGGATAACGGAATACGACGATAAGAGGAACCAGGCGCTGAAACAACTGGAAAAGGTGGAGGAGAAGGTGAGGGAAGCCGAAATCATCCTCGAGCAGAAGGAGGAGATCATAGAGAAGTTGAAAAGGGACAGGGACTCCGCCCTGGAGTACCAAAGATTTCAGAACGAGCTCGAACTCGTGAAATCCACAATCATATGGAAGGAGTTCACCTCGGCCGATAAGAACATAGGGACTATCGATGAAAGGATAGAGGAGGGGGAGAGCGGGGTGAAAGACCTGGAAGAGGAGATAAAAAGGATAGACATGGAGATCGGGGAAAGGGAGAAGGAAATGGAAAACCTCATGAAGGAGGTCATGAGAAAAGACCAGGTTGAGATAACCAGGAAGGTCTCGAAACTCGAATCCTCCATGGAGAACAAGGAGAACCTGATCCTTTCGAACGAGAGGGAGATCAGGAGGCTGAACGAGATGGTCAAGAGTTTGAGCGCATTGGGGAGGGGGATATCCCCTGACCTCAAGCCCGTTCTTGAAATGAAGGGCGTCCATGGCTTCGTCAAGGATTTGATAATCGTCCCCGACCAGTACAGGGTAGCTGCGGAAGTCGCGGCCGGTTCGCACATGAACGATATAGTGGTTGATGACCTGAACACCGCGATACTCTGCGTGAAATA
>JAGMCY010000129.1 GCA_023128965.1 Candidatus Aenigmatarchaeota archaeon
ACGTCCTCGAATTTATCGAAGTTTTCCTGCATTCCCTGGAGCATCTTCTCCGAGTTGATCATGTAGTCCGGTTTTTTCGGCTGGATCTTTATCTCCCCGTCCAGCCTCGAAATCGTGGTCCTGGCGAGGTCGCTCGCGTATTTGACGTAGATCGTCAGGTTAACCTTTCCGAGCGAGATGGAGTCGAATGTCTGATCCGGGTCTTTCCTGTCAACCTCGTATTCAGGATCTTCCGGGAGGTTTATCAGTGGGCCTATCTGGAAGGGGCATACGTATTTGTTCGCCTCTCTCGAGTCTTCGGTGCACCTCCCGAGTGACCTCTCGCCCGCGTTAACTTTGGTTCCGGTCAGGCTGATGTCGAAATCGTAAAAGTTAAGGTCAGAGAGTTCGACGTCTTCGTTTCTGTTATATATCCTTATCGTCAAGTTTTGTCTTGAGTTGGAAGCGATGGAACAAGAAGCGCCTTCACCGTAACCCTGTATCTGGCAGTCTATTTTCTCCATCGGTTCGGTCACGATCCCCATGTCAATCTGGTAGTCGCTGTCATCCCTTATTATATCCACGTCTACCCTTTCCTCCGCGGTCTTCCCTCCTGAGGTCGCTGTCAGGATGATCTCCCCGTCCCCGTCCGCACACCTCTGGAAAAACCCTGTGTTCACGTAAAGTGAACACTCGTAATCCTCTATTCTGTGAACTCCCACCCACTGGTAATCCACTAAGTTACAGATGGTGGCCTCGGTCTCCGGGGAAACGCCCATCCCCTTCGTGAGCTTCCCCTGCTCGTCGTGCGCGTCAAGCCTGAAAGACCACGTGATGTCGTCTTCTGTCGCGTCGGCGTGGAGGAGGTCGGCGTACATTATCCTCACGTAACCCGTATCCCCGAGTTCTATGGTCTGCGAACCCAGGCAGTTTATCGGGCCTTCGAGTTTGCCGTCAACCACATCGTAATCCACTATCTGTATGTACTGCTCGAGGGAGCGGGCTTCTATTGAGATATCCCTTGAACCGTAAACCGTTACCAGTTCCCCTCCGCTCTCTATAATGAAAGTCAGGGTTAACGGGTAGTAATGCGAGCCCTCTCCGGGTGCGAGTTCCCCTTGCCCGCAATTGACCTTTTCCAGGAACTTGTCTGTTGGAATCTCACACGTTATGCTTTGTCCCGCAGATGTGCAATAGCGAGCGGTATGTGAAATAGTCAGGCCGTTGAAGCTCATGTCCTCCTCAACGAGTTCAAAGGAAGCGACGTTGCTCACGACCACCGTTATCGTGACGCTCTGGGGGTTCTGCTGTGTATGCCCCTGGCAGTAAAGTTTATCAGGGTTCAGGCTCTGTATCTCAATCTGTGTCTCTTCAGGAATGACGTAAACGCTCGTTTCGTCTGAGATATCGAAGGTTCTAGAATCGCTTACTCTCAGGGTAAGCGTGACGGGGTTCGGGCCTGATGCTGCTGTTCCGGGGACGTTTATCGTGACATCGCAATTGAAATCATAATCTATCTGGGCTTCAGCGCACGTCCCAGAGGATATCCAGGAACCGGTTATGACCGTTGCCTGGTGTTCAAGGTTGTTTTCGAGTGCGTTGTGAACCGTAACGTAAAACGAGGCGGGTGTTTGATTCCCAGGTGAGGTTTCAATCCTTGAGGGGATTGTGGAGACTATCTCCAGCCAGGGGAGCGTTATTTCGATGGAGGTGACAGGTATGTTCGCGGGGAAGGAGAGGGTCGTTCCCTGCACCGAGAATATAACAGGAAGGTGGGAACCTGAATAATCAGCTGGTACTTCAAACTCGGTGTTAGCGCAATCGTAGTAATCGCGGTTGCTGGTTGAGGAGACCTTCGTACACGACATCTGGTTAGTTCTTCCAGAGTAGGAATAAAGGAAAACGGGGTTGTCCCCGACCATTTCCGGATATTGAACGTAAAGGTTGACCGTTACAGAGGTTGTCTCGCCTATCGGAAGGGTGTCAGGGTAAACGGAAAAAACCTGTATGTGGGGTTCGGGCAGGTTTATGTAAATATTCTGACGGTTGCTTGTCAACTCCTTTTCAGGGTAAACGAATTTCAGGGTCAATCCCAAGACATTGCTCATTAAATCGCAGAGGTTATCCTTTGGTATATCACATGCGTACAGGTTGCCTGAGGGGGAGCATGTCAATTGCTCGTATGTCTGGCCGTTATCCACCGAATAATGGGTTTCAGGGGTTCCCGCTATGTTCTCCACCCTGGCGTTCACCGTCAAAGAAGAATCCTGTATGCAGACAAGCGGGGAGGAAGTGGATATTATCCGGAGGCTTGGCTCGGGAGGCGGGGGGAGTATCTCGAAGAAAGCGTTTGCGGTCTTTTGCACGGGCTCTCCGTCCATGTAACCGTCAAGCCTGAATGTAAGGGTCTCCACGCCATCCTCATAACTCGGTATCTCCAAGTCTACCGTGCATTCGTAATACTTTATATCCGTGTATGAATCGTCCAAGGAACACGCAGCCGGCTGGAAGCCCTTGTTCAAATACTTGTAATTGAAATCGTTTACATCATAACTTATGAAATCCGGATAGTTCACGTGGAGCTGAACATTCACGGAGGTTGTCTCGCCGGCTTCAACCGTTTGTGGCGTAACCGTGTCTATCCCCAGACTCGGGGGAGGGAACGTGACGAACAATTGTGTTGGCAGAGGAAGGACTTCGAAATCGCCGTAAACGAATTTGAACGTGAGTTCTAGGTTTTCCTGTAAAAGCGGGCATATCTCGTTTTCAGGGATTTCGCACGTATAGATACTCCCTGAACTCGAGCATTCCAGGTCCTGGAAGTTCGACCCGTCAAAAGTGTAATAGGTGTCAGGGGTTACCTCCATCGGGTTTATGACCTGCAACCGAGAAGTGAGTTTTGTGTCTATCCCGCAGTCAAACGGGTTCGGAATAACGGAATTGACGATGAGTGCGGGTTCGGGGGCGTTGAGCGTGATGGGGAAGCCGGCGGATGATAGCTGGACATCTCCCTGATAATTGAAGTAGAATTTCAGGATGGATTGCCCTGCGTTGCAGTCGGGGAAATCAGCAACAGGGACTGAACATTCATAGGAATATATGCTCTGGCTGGGGTTTATTATCGAACAGGTGATCGCTTCCCCTCTCACCCCGTCTATTTCGTAGTAATACGACTGGAAATAACCTATGTCGCTCGCGTTATCGACGTGCATGCT
>JAGMCY010000013.1 GCA_023128965.1 Candidatus Aenigmatarchaeota archaeon
TGGAGCAGATTTTCTACCTTTTCTTCTTCCCGACTCTTTTCATAATCATCCTCATATACATTCTCGTTTCACACTGGATGAGCGAGCACAAAGGCCTGAGCATTTTATTAGCAGTTGCTGTTTACGCCTTCATAATATTCCAAGGGTTCTACAATTGGTTTATTTTCCTCAGCCCATATTGGTTCTTCATGCTCATTATTCTTGGAGGTATTTGGTTATTTTTCAGGCCTAGAGGTGGAGGAGGGGCGAGAGGGATGACTGCCGGCGACAAGAAAGGCAGAGGTGGTAAACTTCTCGGTTTTTTGGAAGACGTCACGGGTAAGAAATTGAACCCGAAAGATGTAGTGAAATTCGGTAAAATGATTGACAGGGACATTCAACAGTTAATCAAAAGGAAAAAAATACTCGATAAGAGGTCAAAGGAGCTTGGCTCCGATTCAGCAGCAGCAAACCTTGTTTACAACCAGATCGCCCAGGTGGACCAGGCACTAGCAACCTTGCAAAATTTCAAGCAATCAGGAGCCCTGGGTGACTACGAAGACTGGAGGAAGGCAAATAAGGAGATGTTTAGTTTATAGGGTAATGGTATGTTTCCTTTCGATCTGTTTTCGATGGAACTCCTGCTTCCGTTTTTCCTAGTCCTCGCGATCATTTACGGCGCTCTCGAGGTTTCGAAGGTTTTTGAGAACCGCGCGGTGAAGGGGATAATAGCCGTCGTCTTCGCCTTCTTCGCTATAATGAACGCGCAGGTTGTTTCCCTCATAAATGTCATCCTTCCCTACGCGGCGGGCTTTTTCGTTGTCATCTTCATTATCTGGATGGTCATCAAGCCCTTCAGGGGGAGAGGAGGAGGGGGAGATTCCACTGTCCTGATCGTGATCCTCGTTCTTGTTGTGATCCTCCTGGCAAGGCTCGGAACTGAGGGGTATATACAGAACAACTTTCTCACAGACCCGAACTTCCTCTGGATTATCGGGATAGTTGTCGTGCTTGTGATAATCTGGAAGGCCTATAAAATGGGTTCTGGTGGAGGTCAGCAGTAAGAACTAGGCTGATGCCTGCTGTCGTTGTGGTTGTTTTCCCATTTCATCCGGTATGAAGTATTCCTTTATAATTCCGCATCCCTTGAAGAAAAGACCTTTATCAAGGCCCTTTATGACAACTTTTCCTTCCTCGTCCTTAAAGTTTTTAGTGTAGAATTCGTTTATGATTTTATTGAAAGCGTCTATTTCGGGGTTAAGTATCTGGTAAATCGCGGCCGATGCCTGAAGCGTTATCCTATATTCTTCACTAATTCTTTCTTGCAATTTCTTGGCATCTTCTTCAGTTCTCACTCCCTTTGATTTTTTAAGCAGGCTTTCTATTTTATCCACAGAACCCTTCAGCTTATTTCTTGTGCTTTTTAGCGTGGATTTGTAATCGTTATTTACCCCTTTAAAAGTATCGTATTGCTCTTCCGGAACTTTCCCGGAAAAATTTTCTATAAAGCCGTCTATCCCTTTATACAGTTCGCCGACAAGGTACTTTTCGAATTTATTGTATCCTTCTCCGAATTTTCTGGGATCGATCTTTCCAGCCATTTCCACACCAATTAGATTTATCACTTGATAGTAGTTTTAATTGTTTATAAAGCTTTCTTATCCCAATTTGCCAGTGCTCTTTGGCAGCCGTGGCTTTTAAATAAACTTTTTTCAGAAGCAACTGAAAGCTGCTGGTTTTCGATTAACCTTTTTGGATAAAAAGGTTACGCTTTTATAAAAGTTATGCACAATTATTTAATATGGCAGACGGATCATTTCAAATATTAGTTCAGAACATGAACAGGCTGGGCTTCTTCCAGTTCTTGTTCCCGTTCCTTCTTGCACTAGCGATCGTCTACGGACTTCTGACATGGGCACTGAAAGACCAGTTGCCGAGATCAGCAAGGGGATTGATTTCGCTTATCATCGCGTTCTTCGTGATGCTTTACTCCAGTTGGAACGTGGCGATAGTCAGTTTCTTCGCTAACCTTTCAGGAATGTGGCTTGTGGCAGCGACAGGGATGTTGTTCATAGTGATTTTGCTCGCGCTCGCGGGACAGAGGCCCCAGGATCTTCTTGCGGGACCAAAGGCGAAGTGGGTTGCAGTTCTGGTCCTCGTGTTCATAGGCATAGTGATATTCTTCGGAGCAGGTGCAGGCTGGCTTCTCAGTATACCGGGATTGTATATTACTTCGGATTTCTGGACAATTCTATTCTTCATAGTGATACTCGCTTTAGTGGTATTCTGGCTAGGACAAGAAGAGAAAGGAGAAGGAGCACCGGCCACCGGAGGAGAAGAAAAGAAACCCTGAACATCTTTATTTTTACTTATTTTAACAGCGTTAGCTGGAAGAAGGTTTTTTATTATCCATGATAATCTAATTCTATGACAAGAAGGGTAAAACCTGAAACCTGGAAAAAAATCGCGAAGGAAAGGATAAAAATACTTTTTGACCAGGCCGGGAAGGAATTCAAGAAACACCCCGAACGCTCGAAAAGGTATGTGGAACTCGCGAGGAAGATGGGAATGAGGTATAACGTTAGGCTAACGAAAGAAATGAAAATGAGGTTCTGTAAGAAATGCTTTTCTTATCTCAAGCCTGGGGTTAACTGCAGGGTCAGAACGAGAAGGGACAAGCAGTCCGTGGTTCTCACCTGCCTGGATTGCGGTTTCGTTTCGAGGTATCCTTATATACGAGAGAAGGGAATTAATAAAAAGGGCTGAACTCGATGAAACTCGTTATCTTGTTGGGTACGCTGATAATATTCATTTCCTGCTTTTTCATATTTTTCACTTTCGACTCCATGATACGAACGAAACTCGTATGCTCTTTCAGCGAGAGATTTGTCTGCAATGTATCTGAGCTTAACTTCGCTATAGTTTTCGGGATTTTAATAGTGGGGATGCTCCTTTTCGTGGACGCACTGGTAGTTTACATCATGATAAAAACATGGGTTCCCGGTATTTTCATGTACGGGTGAAGCGAGATTCATTCCACGCCCAAGAACTTTCTGAATATCCACGTGAAAGGGAGTGTTACGAGTATGTACCACCCAAGCCAGTTGAGGTATTCCCAGTTCAAAATGGGAATGGTGAACGGAAGTTTCGTTATAATATTCATTGTCGTGCGGTTCATATCCTGCGGAGAAACGCTCCATTGTGTGTTTTCGATATAAGCTATCTCGTCCCTCAGATAACCCTTCTCATCAGAGAAATCGTTGTTGTCATTCGTGTCTATCACAACCCTTATATCAGTTTCGTTCAATTTCTCCGATCTCAGGGAATGGTTAAAGCCGGCGTAGGAAAAATAACCCAGACTCGTTACCTCATCGATTAGCGTTGTCTCGACAACAACACCGCTGTAGGTATTGTTTATGAAACCGAGGAGTACCAGTACAATCCCCATGGTTATGAACATCGGTTTCATGTTGTGCTTCATCTGTTTCTGGCTCAGTTTCATCATCTCGCTCATGTACTCGTTCGCTTTTTTCGTGTCCTTGTTTTTCTGCGCTTCCTTCGATTTCCCCCTGTAAAACTTCATGTCCTTTTTCAGTTGCCGTATCTCACCTGGCTTTGTGAAAACCCTGTATATCACGCTTATGATGAACGATATGATTAAAGCCCAAATAAAAATCTCCTGATACGGCAGAAACATTCAATCACCATTCTATTTAATGCTTTAAAAGGTCGCTGAGTTCTTCAACTGCCTCCATCATTCTCTTCTCCCTGAACTTTATTATCTTGAGGGTAGAGCCGCAAAGCGAGGAACACATCGCTCCGTAATATCTGTTGATGTGCTGGTGTTCGTTTGTTTTCGTTACGGTCCCCAACCCCGCATCTTCCTTTTCCAGTATCACTATGCTGTCCGGCTTGAATGAACGGAAGAACTCGTCAGGCATCGTTCTCATGTAACCGTACGCCGTTCCCAACGTGAGATATCCATTCACTATGATATTCCCTCTCTCTTCCTTGAGGTCTGATATCATGACATTTCCTAAATCTTTGTAGAATTTCGAAAGCATGTTCCTCGCAGTCTCGAGGTCTGTTGCGTTTTTCATGTCCTCTGCGATATTCCCTATTGAATCGAAATCCACAACCTTGAACTCTTTTTTACGGGCTGCCCTCTGCAGGGCGAGATTTACTATGGTTTTCCTGTCTATCTCCGCCAGCCCCGTGACAAAAATCAGTTTCATAATAACCATTAAAGTCAGGTTTAATAAATATTATTCCCCCTTCTTTAAAATAGTTTTCAATTTTAAGAGCAGGCTGTCATCCCCTGGATCCTTGTTCCTGAGGAGGGCAAGGTAGACCGTTACGAAGTCAAGGACGTACATCGTGGAGAGCATTCTGGAAAGTTCGTAGGGATACAAAGACCAGATCTCCACCACGTACTTCGCGGACTTCCTGAGCAGTTTTTTCGTGAATTCTATTCTCTTCCTTATTTGCTCGCTTTCCTTCTCGTCCCTTATCAATATAACGGAGAAATTCCTTGTTAAATACCCGCCCCCTTCCCACCCCAGGATCGAGTTGTGGTTCAGTTCAGGGTAGACTTCCGAAAATGACGGGACCTTCGAATTCTCGTTGAACTGGGTCCGCGCGCGGTGAGCGACGGGAGCGTATATACCGAACCCCTGGACAACCGGAACGGAATCCAGAAGTTTCATGGCAATCCTCTTCGCCAGGTTATCTTTCGTTGGTGTTTTTATCCCTGTTTCCTCCCTGGTTTCTCTCAGATTTTTCAAAACGAGATCGAGTTTCTGCTTTCTCACGAACTTTATGTTTTCCAACACGACTATTATAGGGAAGAGAAGATAACCAAGGGAAAATCTCGGTTTTATCCCCTTAGGGATCTTCACATAGTCTATCGAATGCTTAACGCATTCCCTTTCGAGTTCGCCGCCCGATGTCACAGCGATGATTTCGCATCCTCTCCCCACGGCCTCCCTGAACACGCTGAGGGTTTCCTCTGTGTTTCCTGAATAGCTGATCACGAAAACGAGGTCCTTGCTTCCGACATGTTTCGGGAGTTCGTATCCCTTGGAGACCCTTATGTCCCTCTCGGGGAATCCTCCCGCCAGTATGTCCCCCGCTATTCCCGAACCTCCCATGCCGCACACGTAAACCCTTTCGGGCTTTTTGATTTCAAGTTTTCGGGAGAACTTCCTCCCGATTTCTATCGCTTCCTCGCACTGCTCGGGGAATTTATCGATAACCTTCACTACTTTCGAAATATCTATTCTCCCGATTTCATTCATATCGTCCAGAATCACGCTTATCTCCCTATCTTCTTGAAGCCCGTGTATTTCGAAAGAACTTTCGGGATCTTAATGCTCCCGTCACTCTGCTGGTAGTTTTCGAGGATCGCAACCATCGTCCGCTGGGTAGCGAGTGCGGTCGAGTTAATGGTATGGGGGTTTTCGCGCTTGCCTCCCTTCCTTTCGAGCTTTATCCCGAGTTTCCTGGACTGGTAATCCGTGCAGTTCGAGCAGGAAACGACCTCGCGGAACCTCCCCTGGGACGGCATCCATACTTCAAGGTCGTATTTTAGAGAGGCGTTGTCGTTCATCTCCCCCGAACATATCGACATGACCCTGTAGGGGAGCTCGAGTTTCTGGTGGAGGGTTTCCGCGTTCTTGATCAATCTATGGAACCACTCTTCCGAATCTTCCGGCCTGCAGAAAACGAACTGCTCCACCTTGTCGAACTGGTGAACGCGAAATATCCCTTTCGTATCCTTTCCGTGCGAACCCGCTTCTCTCCGGAAGTTCGTGGAGAAGCCCACGTATTTTATAGGGAGGGAATTCTCCTTGAAGGTCTCTCCCATGTGGTAGGAAGCGAGTGTCTGCTCCGCGGTCGCTATGAGGAACAGGTCTTCCTTGTCTATCTTGTAGAGCTGACTCTCGAAATCCGAGAGTTCGGCAGCTCCGGCCATCGCCGGTTTCTGGAGCATGAAGGGAGTCCACATCGGAGAGAATCCCTGCTTGGTCAGGAAGTCCAGCGAGAATTTTATGAGGGCGAGGTTTAGTGAGACTAGCTCGTTTTTCAGGTAGTAGAAGCGAGCGCCCGAGAGTTTCGAGGCTCTCGCGATATCCGCAAGGTCGAGTTTTTCGAGCAGATCCACGTGGCTTTTCGGCTTGAATTTCAGCGTCCGGAAGTCCAGCATCCCGCGCGTATCCCTCTTGAAGGCCTCCAAGTCCTTGAGGAGAACGGAAGGCCTTCCCCACGTACGAATGAATTTGTTTTCCACTTCCGTGTCCCCCTTGTTTACATCCTTGTGCAGTATGTTCCCTACATTGTAACGGTAGAAATCGCGCTTGGCGAGATGTTCACCAGCTTTCTTATCGCTGTTCTCTATCTCTCTGTTTATCCTTCTCATCTCTTCGATTTTCTTTTTCGTCCGTTTCCCTGATTTTTTCAGCTCTGCTATCTGCCTCGAAACCACGTTCCTTCTGTGTTTGAGGTCTTCGACCCTCTTCAAAACGTTCCTCCATTTATTATCGTATTCTATCACCCTGTCCACGAGTTTCGGGTCCTTTAACCTCTTCTTCTCGGATTCGCGGATTATTCCTGGGTTCTCCCTGAAAATCCGAATGTCAAGCATACCATTCCTCACTCCTCTTTTTCATAATTCACAAGCGTGAATAAGTCGTATTTCCTAAGCTTTTTCCTGCCCTTAAGGAAGCCGAGCTCTATGAGTATCGCTATCCCAACGATGTTTCCTCCAAGCCTCTCTATGAGCTTCACGGCCGCTTTCATCGTCCCGCCTGTCGCCAGCAAATCATCAACCAGGAGGACCTTTTCCCCCCTTTCTATTGAATCCTCATGTACTTCGAACGCGTCCTTCGAATACTCCGTATCGAATTCCTCCCTGATCTTCTTCCAGGGCAGCTTCCCCGGCTTTCGCAAAGGGACGAACCCCGCGTGGAGTTCGTGCGCAATAACGGAGCCGAAAATGAAGCCCCTGCTCTCGGCTGAGACCACCTTGTCTATCTTCTTCCCCTTGAATTTCGTTAGCATCTCCCTGATAGCGTAACG
>JAGMCY010000130.1 GCA_023128965.1 Candidatus Aenigmatarchaeota archaeon
ACCAACCCGCAGATAATGGCATGGATGATGTGTGAATACTCGAGAATGAAGGGGTACAACGTTCCAGGAGTCATAACAGGAAAACCAGTCTATTTGTTCGGGTCGGAAGGAAGGGAAGAAGCGACCGGGAACGGTCTCGCTTTCGCTACGAGAGAGACTTTGAAATACCTCAAACTCAATCCTAAAAATATGACCGCTGTGATCCAGGGATACGGGAACCTAGGACACGTAGTTGCCGACAGATATCAGGAAATGGGCATAAAAATCATCGCGGTTTCCGACTCGAGAGGAGGGGTATACGATCCTGATGGCATGAACCCCCACGAGGTTCTCGCCCACAAAAAGAAAACGGGTAGCGTTGTGGGTTTGAAGGGAACGAAAAGGATAACGAACAAGCGATTGCTCGAGATAAAATGCGATATTCTCGCTCCCTGCGCGCTTGAAAACGTGATAACCAAGGAGAACGCACGCAAGATAAAGGCGAAGATCATAATGGAGGGCGCGAACGGGCCGACAACCCCGAAGGCAGATGAAATCCTTAATAAAAAGGGTGTTGTCGTCATCCCTGACATACTCGCGAATGCAGGAGGCGTTGTAGTCTCGTATTTCGAATGGGTTCAAAATACGACGAACTACTACTGGTCAGAGAAAGAGGTGAACGAAAAACTCGACTGCATAATGACGAAATCGTTCGAAACTGTAGCGAGAGAAAAAAAGAGGTATAAAGTGGACTTTAGGATGGCTGCCTACGTACTCGCTGTTAAAAGAGTTGCATGGGCCATGCAATTCAGGGGTTTGTGCAATGACGATAATAAAAAATCTTAGCGATAAAGAATTCAAGGATTTCATAGAGAAAAGCAACGTAGCGCTTATCGATTTCTATGCGGACTGGTGCGCTCCCTGTTATGTTATCAAACCTGTTATGGAGGAGCTTTCCGATGAACTCGAAGGGAAAGCGGAATTCGGTAAAATCGACGTGGATAAGAACAAGGAAAGAGCGACGGAATTCGGGATCATGTCCATCCCCACGCTTCTTATCTTCAGCAAGGGGAAGCTCGTCGACCGTTTGACAGGGGCGGTCCCTAAAGAAATTATCAAGGAAAGGCTCGGGAAGTTTATCGATTAGTAAAAAGCCCGAAAGGTGTCTTTATTTATATAAATTATAATCCAATTAATTAACAATATGGCGGGGTATTCTTTCAGGGGGGTTTTATTAGCGATACTTTTTCTGTTAGTCCCTTTTTTACTGATTTCCAATTTCGTTTCCAGTTACGTATCAGTTAATTTCCAAACTATAGACGACAATATTGGGAGATATGTCGCTGAACGGCCGTTCAACTTTGATTTTAACATGACCTTTGATTACGCGTTCCCCTTGGATCCGGGTAAAGCCAACATAACGGTTGAGATATTCGATCACAACGGGGTGAGCGTAAACAAAAGCACGAAACCCCTTAAACCCCTGCTCGAAAAATACGGGGTCGTGGAGAACAACCGCTACGTATACAGGCCCTACTACTTCAACTTCTCCGTCAATATCTCAGGGAGAAACATCACGCGAAGCACCGTAACGTTTGATTATTCAGTTGACCAAGTGATGGTCCAGCCTGACCCGGGCGAAGGGGATGAAAAATGGATGGTCTGGGGCAGATATATCTCAGATGCACAAGGAGGATCAACCCTGGCGGGCAAATATTGTTCAGGACCTTGGGATTTCGAAGACGATCTGCAGGCGTATACGTGCGCAGCAGGCGAGAATGGAAACGGCAACGGCGATGACGAATGCGAGTGCAGCGAATGTTTACTGAAGAGATGTCGTTTTTATAGTTGCTCTTGTCCTGGTGATTATGAATGCTTTGATGATGAAGATTGCGAGGAACCCGTAATAAGCTTCCTCCCCGGCACGAAAATCCAATTGCCTGAAGGAACGAAAAACATCGAGGAAATCGAAATCGGTGATTACGTCCTGTCTTTCGAGAACGGGGAAGTCGTGGAGAAAAGGGTTTCTAATTTCATTTCCCACTCGAGCGATCATTATTATGTTCTTAGGACAAAAAACAGGGATGTGGAGGTCACAGGAAACCACGAATTCCTTACGCCTGAAGGTTTCAGAAAAGTTTCGGAGATAAACGAGGGGGATGAGGTCTACGTTCTCGAAGGCGGATCGCTTTCGAAGGAAGAGATAATTTTCAGGGAATTCGTCCCAGGTCCCGTGGACGTCTATGATTTTGCAGTGGAGGGGACGCACACGTATTTCGCCAACGGATTCGCGGTTCACAACCAGGAAGCCATCAATATACAAAGAGGGGCATACCCGAACCCGTTTAGTGAAGACGGTGTAACCATGAACTACCAGTCAGGTGGCCCGATACTTCATTTTGAATTCGGAGACAGCGACCAGATACCCGATGATATTGGTGGGGGGCTTAGAACAAAAGGCACTTGGAAGCAGGGCCACAGCTGGAAGTTCGAAACATTCGTTTACCCCGTATTCCCAGGAACCACCTCCCAGTACACCGCCTCAATGGACATATACCCTGATGACGGAGTGAATGTGAGAATAAGAGAATACCCGGACGGTGACTGGGCAGTAAAGAATTGCACGCAGACGTGCACGATGCAATACACCTTCAACGAGTACACGTGGTATCAGATCCAAGTTTATTTATTCAACGACCCTGTCGGTACAGGAGAGGACGATAACCCCACCGGCGTGATGATAGATGACGGCACGGGTAAAACAATACTCGAGCTTTTTGGTGGTATAGGATACGCAACCATGAACAGCTTTCCTCCCGGAATAGACGAGACCATCGATGACACGTTCACTTTCTATTCGGACGAACTGAGATATGTAAGGCAACTGGGGGCGTTCAGTGTCGAGTATCAAAACGCGACAGAAACAACAAGCGAGGGAGTTGAACTTTCCATGATGAATGACTGCCAATGGAAAAGCATAGAACTTCCCGTGACCAGCAATAGCTGGAGAACGAACATATTCTATATAAGGAGCGGGAACATAGGAGAGCCTTATAATGTCAGCAACATGCAGGGGGTCGGCAGAGACAAATACAGTCCTGATCCTGATGAAAGGGGAGGGGTTTACGAATGCAAGCGAAACTGGCCAGAATGGGAAGATGCCTGCGGAAATTCGAATGACAGACTAGAGTATGGCCCCCCGAGTTCAAAAATGTACTGCTGTTATGTTGATATGTCGGAACTTGACGTATCCGGCGCGGATGACGGGGATCTGACGCTCAACAATTATGATGACAGCTTCGATGCGTATATCATGAACTACCTTCCCGGCAAGGGAAGCAAACTCTGCTCTTATAAAAGTGGAGTATCCGCAGACGTGGATGTTGAAACCCTCTACATGTCAAACTACACGAACGAATTCTGCAACGAGATCACGGGAAACGGATGCTGTTACTGCAGGCTGGGTTACGGTTGCAGGCTCGACTGCTTGAACGAGAGGAACATGTCAGGTTCGGATTTGTTCACACTGCCCTTCGCGCTCTCAGGATTGGAACCACCGGATAAATGGGAAATAGATATTGACGGACTCGAGCTTTCGAACAACCACCCAAACATTATCAGCATGACAGCCGAAGGGAACGAAAGAGACGGCTGGATGTTTTCAGCGGTATTGAACGAGAGTGCTGCCGGAACAGTTCTGTACAGGAACCACACGATCTTCTTAAACCTCTACTCCGATTTCGGTCTTTACGTTCCGGAATACGTTTCGTTCCACGATCCAGGATACGACGGAAGCCATAACAATACATACGAAGTGAGGGTGAACGTAACCGTGGATGGAGAAGGAAGTGTTCACGAGAAAGACGGGGTCTACTTCGATTCGGTCGAGTGCTTAACCCCGGGGCAGACGAGATCATTCTACGACGGACCCCCCGGAACCGTCAACAGGGGGATATGCAGGCCGGGCACGGAGGTCTGCAGGAATTTAACCCTCACGAACTACGAATGGGTTTACGAGAATACGCATGATAAACCCGTTACCCCCCAAACTGAAAGCGGTGTTTGCGACGGGATCGACAACGATTGTAATGGAATAATAGACGATGTGATGAGTTTTGATAGTATAATAGATGAGATAATAGATACATTCAGGGAAACAAACGTGTTAAAAACCCCTTATGAGGTGACGGGATGCGGCTGTTTCATGGGAAGGAACCCGGTAGGGGAAGTATGCAACGGGATAGATGATGATTGCGATGGAACGACAGACAACACGGAGAAAACCATAACCGTGAACAACTGCTCCGAGGCGGTTTGGGAATGTATCGAGGGGGGGGAGTCGCGAAGCTGGTGTTTCATGTTATACAACTCCTCCACTGAATGCGGAATCAACTACAGCGTAACGATAAATGAAACGCAGAACCTAACAATCAATACGTGCACGAAAGAAGTCGTTGAATGTCTAGAGAACAAGCACATAGACATATACACGTTAGAAGAAGAAGACTACGACTATGATGAGTGCAAGCACATCTACACGGGTTTCTGTTCCATGGGAGAAATCGAGGTAAAGGTTCTGGAAGGAGATACGTGCGCCTGCGCTGATGGCCAAGAAGAACCAGGCACTTACGATGAAGTATGCGACGGGATAGACAA
>JAGMCY010000131.1 GCA_023128965.1 Candidatus Aenigmatarchaeota archaeon
AACGTGTTTAATTTGGAGGTGTCTTAATGGCAAGAGCGAAAAAGTATTACATCATGAAGAGAGGCAACAAGGTTTCAGTGTTCACAGGAAGATCTCCGAGACAAGCTGCTTTGAAGGCAGCTGCCAGGGGATACAAGGACATCAGACTCCGGGAAAGGGGAAGGAAAAACAAGGACAAGACGTACACGATCCACATCTTCAGCGGAGACGTGAAGGTGGTGGACGCCCCTGATAAGAGACCAGCTTGGCTTCCAGCAAGGATCAAGAAAGCAATCGTTAGAAAGAAAGGGATCGAGAAGATCACGAAGGTTTAAGTTTTTTGAGGCCTCTTCCTTTTTAAGGCCTAGTGTTTATTTTTGTGTAGTTATGGGAATATTCTCTATTACCAGCAGATCCCATCAAAACCAGAAATCTTGTTCCTGTCAAGGACCTTCCTCCCCTCGATCACGATCCTGTTCTTCATGGTCTCGAAATCTTTCTCGCTCAGGTTCTTGAATTCCTTCCATTCGGTCACGATAAGGCACGCGTCCGAATCCTTTATCGCTTCTTTCGCGTTTTCTGGATATTCTATGTCCGGGAAGACCTTTTTCATATTCGTTATCGCTTTCGGGTCGTAGGCCCTGACATTCGCTCCCTTCTCCAGGAGTTTCGAGATTATGAAAACAGAAGAAGCCTCGCGGATGTCGTCGGAATCCGGCTTGAAGGCGAGACCGAGAACGCAGACTGTCTTGTCCTTGAGATCTCCCATTCTGCTCTCGAGCTGTTCAACAAGCCTGACTTTCTGTCTCAGGTTAAGATCGTGAACCTCCCGGAGCAGTTTCGGATCGTACCCCAAGTCTTTCGCTTTCCTTATGAGCGCATCAACATCCTTTGGGAAGCACGATCCGCCGTAACCGCATCCCGCCCTTAGGAACTTCCCGGAGATCCTGCTATCGAGACCCACCCCCCTCATCACGTCATTCACGTTTATGCCGAGAAGCTTGCATATGTTTCCGATCTCATTCGAAAAGGATACCTTTGCCGCGAGAAGCGCATTACTCGCGTACTTGATCATCTCAGCTGTCTTCAAATCCGTCCGTAATATCGGGGCTTGGAAATTTTCATAAAGCCTCTCGATCACATCCCCTGACTTTTTGTCTATCGATCCTATCACAACCCTGTCCGGTTTCAAAAAATCCTCCATAGCCTTCCCTTCCTTCAGGAATTCCGGATTCATGCACACCCCGAAACTTTCGCTGGCTTTCTTCCCAGAGGATTTTTCCAGGTTCGGTATCACGACCTTCTCCGTCGTTTCAGAAACCACGGTCGATTTGACAACAACAACATGATATTCTTTCCCCTTCAAGACCTCTCCTATCTGCCTCGAAACCTCTTCAATATATTTTAAATCAATGGATCCGTCCTCTCTTGAAGGCGTTCCTACGGAAATGAAACTCACCTCCGTTTGTTCAATCGCCTCCTTCAGATCAGTGGTCGCCCTGAATTTCCCATCTTTCAAAACCTTTTTTAAATAATCTTCCAGAAGCGGCTCGTAGATAGGAGAAACCCCCTGATTGATCTTTTCAACCTTCTCCCTGTCAATATCCACGCAGACCACGTCGTTCCCCTTGACCGCGAATCCAATGCCTGTTGACAAGCCGACATAGCCCGTTCCTATCATCGATATCTTCATGATATCACGTATTCCTTTAATTTGTGTTTATAAATTTATAGTTTTACCCAGATTATAACTGAATTTCACCCACATAATCACGATAAATTGGTTTTAAAAAATTTACTGATAAATCTGAATATTATGATAATCCAGCCAATTTGCATAATGGACGTTGTTTCAATAGTTAATCCCAATTAGAAGCCAAATAAACTTACAACTTTATACCTTTCGATCTCTCTATGAACCCTATCACTTTCTGAAAATCCACCTTCCTTGAAGTATCCACAGCGAGCGAACCTTTCGGAGCTTTGAAATCCAGGGGCTCGTATTCGAGGAATTTCCTGAACGTTTCGCTAGTTCTCAGCTTTTCTCTGTCCCTTCCCAAACCCCTTCTTTCGAGCCTTTCCCTGTATTCTCTTAAGTCCGGAATAAAACACTTTATGAAAACGAGCCTGCTTTTCGTTCTCTCACAAAGCCTGTTGATACTCTCCCACCATTCGGGAAAGTGGAGTAGTTCTTTGACATGTGGGTTATCGAGTAGCACAGTCTTACCTTTCTCCAGTTCTTCCTCAGCGGTCCTGTAATACATGTCATAAACGAATTTCCTCTCCTTTTTGTAATCCCTCAGGACTTCTTCCGCTGTCGTACCTTTCATTTTCGCGTATTCAGCCAGCGTTTTGTCCTTGTTGAGGTGAACGACATTCGGTTTCCATTTTTTAACGATTCCCTCGCAGAGTTTCGTCTTCCCTGTCCCCGATATTCCTGCCACGAGAACTAGACATCCTCCCATCCGATCACCTCATTTGAAAAGTCCACTGTATTCAGGGATAACGTCTTCCGAGAATTTCACGACCCCCTCGAACGTTTTAGGATGCTTGATCATTTCCTCTATGACGTTGAACGGGATCGTTGCGATGTGGACTCCGAGTTCCGCGACCTCCCTAACCTGCCGGTAATTCCGCAAAGAAGCCGCTATAACCTTCGTTTGTATTCCATATTTACCGAAAACCTCGAGGATCTTCCTCACCAGGTCAACCCCGCTAACCACGCCTTCGTCATGCACGATTTCGCCTTTATCGTTTTTCGTGCCTTCTGCGGGGAAATAATCGCTCTTTCCGAACTTCATTCCCAGGTTTTTCCTTATCCAGTCATCGATCCTTCCCGCAAACGGGCTGACGTACTTCGCCCCTGACTTCGCAGCCAGCAAAGCCTGTTCAGGGGTCATGATTAATGTGGCGTTCACGGGGATTCCTTTCTCGTCCAGCACACTTATCGCCTTCAAACCCTCGTAATGATCTTCCTTCTCATGCCTTGATGTGCTGACGGGAATCTTTATCGCCACGTTGTCCGCCACGGGGTTGAATTTCTCATAAAGATGCCCCGCCTCTTTTACCATGCCCTTTGCGTCAAGGCTTATTACCTCCAGGCTGACTGATCCATTTTTACCGATGGTCTTGCATATCATGTTTATGTAATCTTCCATGCTTACATTCTTCCCATCGCCTTTCATTCTGATAACTGCCTGTTTGATCAGAGAAGGGTTTGTCGTAACGCCTGAGCATATCCCGTATTCCTTCGCCTTCTTTATCTCCTCCAGGTCAGCAGAATCCACAAATATTTCCATACAACCACTCTCTCTATTATTTAGAATTTTTATTTAAAGCTTTGTCCGCTCGTTCACGAATTTCTCTGAGCTCATTCGCGGGGTTTTCACTCCCGAATATCGCAGATCCAGCGACAAGGACATCCGCTCCTGCCTCCGCGATTTCCGAGCAGTTATCCCTGTTCACCCCCCCATCAACCTCTATCTCCAGTGGGAGGTTTCTTTTGTTTACCAGCGATTTCAGTTCCCTTATTTTGGGAACAACCTCGGGCATGAATTTCTGTCCGCCGAATCCCGGCTCAACGGTCATAACGATAACCAGGTCAACCTTGTCAAGCACGCTTTCGATATCTTTCACTCCCGTCTTCGGCTTTATCGACACCCCTGCCTTGCAGTTGTTTTTCCTTATGAGTTCGATAAGCCCTTCGAGATTTTTGCAGGCCTCTGCATGAACAGTTATCAGGTCCGCTCCTGCCTCCGCGAAACTTTCGACGTATTTCTCCGGGTTCTCTATCATTAGGTGAACGTCAAGAAACTTGTCAGTGATCTTTCGCAACGCCTTCACGATAAACGGACCGATCGTTATGTTCGGGACGAAATGCCCGTCCATCACATCCACATGTATCCACTCCGCTTCCTTGACCTTGGTCACGTCCCTTCCCAGATTAGAGAAATCCGCGGAAAGGATAGAGGGCGCGATTTTAATCATTTTAGAGATTTGGCTTTGTTATTTAAATTTTTATATCATCTAACGAAAGAAATAACATGAAAATCGCGATTGGTTCTGATCACGCGGGTTACGAACTCAAGGAGAAGATAAAGGCATTCCTAACAAAAGA
>JAGMCY010000132.1 GCA_023128965.1 Candidatus Aenigmatarchaeota archaeon
TTCTGGAACGGCGAACTTTTCCTTATAGGTCCAAACCTGTTGGTAGACCTCTCGCTTGGTGCAACCATTACAGGAGGGATATTCGCAACCTGGGGGGTGATAGTCTTCAGGGAGAAGATAACGGATTCTTTCAGGTTCCTCAGCAGGAGAACCGGTATATACAAATGATTTTTAATCTTTAGGGAGGCAGACTTATGCACGAATGGGCACTCGCAGAAGCCGTGATAAGTTCCCTTTCGGAGATTACCAGGAAGAAAGGTCTTAGGAAGATAAAGGGAGCGTACATACTTCTCGGAGAAATGCAGAACATAGACCGGAAGGTATTCCGTTTCGCTGTCAGGGAGCTCACGAAAAACAAAAAACCTTTCGACGGGTTCACTCTGAACATAAAAAACGAGAAAACAACGCTGAAATGCAGGTCCTGCGGGAATGAGTGGACTTTCTCCTTCTCCAGCAAAATGCCCGAAGACTATCTTGAAGCCATTCATTTCATCCCCGAGGTTTCGCACGTGTACATCAAATGCCCGAAGTGCGGGAGCCGGGATTTCGAGATCGTTAAAGGGAGGGGCGTGTGGATAAAATCCGTAAAAGGAGTTAGATAACATGGATCCGAGGCCAAGCTTGATCGACAAAAGGGTGAAAAACGTAAGGAGAGTGATAGCGGTTGCAGCAGGCAAAGGAGGCGTTGGCAAGAGCTCGGTGGCGTCCATGCTCGCCTTGGAACTTTCAAAAAGAGGTTATAAAGTAGGCCTCATGGATCTGGATTTTTACGGACCAAGCGCGCACGTGATACTGGGAGCCAGAGGAATCCAGCCCAGCGAAGACAAGGGGATAGTTCCTCCCGAAGTGAGCGGGATAAAGTTCATGTCAATAGTTTATTACGCAGGAGACAGCCCCTGCCCAATAAGGGGGATTGACGTTTCTAATTCAATAATAGAACTGCTCACCATAACCAGGTGGGGAGACCTTGATTTTCTTGTGTTGGATATGCCTCCGGGTTTCGGTGACAGCACCCTGGATGTTATAAGACTTCTCAAAAAGACAGAATTCGTTGTTGTTTACACTCCCTCTAAGGTCGTTATAGAGACGGTAGAAAAATTGGTTAAAATGCTCAAGGAAAACAAAGTCTCAATTCTCGGGCTCGTGGAAAACATGAAAACAAGGGGTTCCGATTCCGCTAAGAGAGAACTCAAGGATTTTGGCATACCTTTCCTGGGGAGCATATGGCTTGACAAGGGGTTCGAAAATTCCACGGGCTCCCCTGAAAAACTTCTTAAAACACATTTCATAAAAGATATCAGAAGTATCATCCCTAAATTGAAGGCGAGAAAGGTAAGATAACATGAAGGTCGCGATGTATTACAACAACAAAAACATCCCCTTAGAGGGAATGCCCGTCCCGAAAATCGGGGAAGACGAAATTCTAGTAAAAATCATCGCTTCTGGCATTTGCGGATCCGACGTGATGGAGTGGTATAGAACAAAGAAAGCCCCCCTCGTCCTCGGCCACGAAATCGCGGGCGTGATCGAGCAGGCCGGAAAAAACGTGAAGAAGTTCAAAAAGGGCGACCGCGTCTTCGTAACGCACCACGTCCCCTGCGAATCCTGCTTTTACTGCAGGGAAGGGAAGGAAACGGTCTGCGACACCCTCCGCTCAACGAATTTCAGCCCCGGCGGCTTCTCGCAGTACGTCCGCGTTCCCAAAATAAACGTTGAGAAGGGAACATTCCCTTTGCCAAAAAACCTCTCATTCGAGGAAGGCACGTTCATCGAGCCCCTGGGATGCGTAGTCCGGGGACAGCGCATAGCTGACGTCCGGAAGAACCATTCGGTCCTCGTCCTTGGTTCCGGAATTTCAGGATTACTCCACATAAAGCTGGCGAAATCAAAAGGAGCGAAAGTTATCGCCACGGACATAAACCAGTTCCGTATGGATATGGCTAAAAAAGCAGAAGCAGACCATGTTCTAAACGCGAAAGACCTGACCCCGGAAAAGCTGAAGAAAATCAACCACGGAAAGCTCGCTGACCGCGTAATCGTTTCCACGGGCGCGATCCCAGCAATCAAGCAGGCGTTCGAATCGATAGAAAAGGGCGGGACAATCCTCTTGTTCGC
>JAGMCY010000133.1 GCA_023128965.1 Candidatus Aenigmatarchaeota archaeon
TGACAGTGAAATGAACGTCATCAATGATATCCTCTACCCGGGATCGTTTTTCATAAACGATGAAAAAGTCGAATTCGAGGTAATCGGGGTGGATGATCCGAGCGAGCTTTTCTCTCTCGATTTCGATGTCGCCCTGGTTTACGGTTATGAGGATTTCTCCATAAATCCCTACCCCCTGAGGAATTTCCTGAACTACGACAGGGGGATTGTTGAGATATCTGATAATCCCGTAATTGACAGCGTGCAGAATACGACTTTCGGTCTGGGTTTGAGCGGAACGACATCAGGCAGTTACGAGATAACATTTTCCGATTCAAGCAGGGAAAACGGGAAGGAGCTGAACAAGATTTATGATTATTTCCACCACATACCGCTCTTTTATAGTTCGTTTGAAAGCCTCGGGCAGTGGCGGGAGGAATCGGGCAAAGCGAACATTTCGGATATCGGAAAGCCCGGGCCCTCGGTGAAACTAACCGGAAGTGACTGCCTTTCCATTAACACGCTCATTTACACGAAATTCTACAACTCCTTCAAAAGGGGGGAGATAGACTTCGATGCTTACCTTGATGAGAACGCTTCCCTTTTTGTTGGCCTCGGGGAATACTACGCATCACTGTCAACGAACGAGTCCAGCGGCTACGATTCGTTCTATGACCAGTCAATGAACCCGATAGGTTCGGACACTTCGCATCTCACAGAACCCTGGAGGTGGAACCACATCAAGATAATGGCCAAGGGAAACGATCTAATGCTTTACAACAAGGGGGAAAGGGTCGCGATAGTTCCCGCATCGGTGAGCTCGCCCTCGAACATAAGCTTTTTCAACCTGTGCGGGGAAGCGTATGTCGACAATGTAAGGGTCACGCATGAGGAATCTTACAGGTTCGGAAATTTCCTCGACAACGAAAACACGACTCAATCGCGTGGTGACGTGAACAAAATCCTTCTCGAGCAGGAGTGGACAGATTCCCCCGCATGCATAATAAACTACAACGTGGAAGGGATAGGCAAGGGGAGGACGGTCTGGCTATCGGAAAATCCCAGCTACGATTCAGGATACAAAACCCTTGTTAAATCCCTCGTCTCCTGGGCAGCGGGAAATAAATACAGGGTGATCAAGGCGAACATCAAGAGACCGGTCTCTTCCCGTATTTATAAACCACTGAACAAGGACATGTTTCAGAACATGAAAATATCGCTGGAACTCGGTTACCTTTACTAAAACTTTTAATACAGACTTTTGAATATTTATTATGGTCTACCGAGACAGACGAAACAGCGAATCTGGGACGGTCAGGGTGAGAATGCCCAGGAAAGGTGAGATTCTGGGGATGGTCGAGGAAATGCTGGGAGGGGGAAGATTCAGAATAAACTGTAAAGACGGGAAAACAAGGATTTGCAGGGTTTCTGGGAAATTCAAGAGAAGGCAGTGGATAAGACCTGGGGATCTGGTCCTCGTTCGGCCATGGGAAGTGCAGGAAGACGAAAGAGGGGACGTGATCTGGAAGTACAGAAGGGCGGAAGCGGAATGGTTGAGGAGAAAGGGCTTTACGGAGAACATGGGATGAAATATTTAAGCGTATGTTTTAATTAAAATTGTTATGATTGACGAAATCAAAATTCCCGAACAGAGAAAGGGAGTTCTCATCGGAGAGAAAGGATTGGTTAAAACGGAGATTGGGAAAAAGACCAATACTGTGATAAGTATAGATGACGGCATTGAGATAGAAGGGGAAGCCCTCAACGTTTTGAAGGCGAAGGAGATCATAAAGGCGATAGGGAGGGGATTCTCCCCTGAAAAGGCCTTCAAGCTTTTGGATGATGAATTTCGCCTGATAATCATAAGTCTTGGGCAGGAAACGGATAAAAGTATGAGGAGGATGTTTTCAAGGATAATAGGAAGGAACGGTAGATGTAAAAGGAAGGTAGAAATGCGAACTAATACTGATATATGTATATACGGGAAAACGGTCTCGATAATAGGGGACTGGAGGGATGTGGAGAAGGCGAGTGAAGTGATAGATTTGCTGTTGCGGGGGAAGCCCCATTCCTACGTTTACAAACGCTTGGAGGAAATGACATGAAAGCGGAGGATTTCGCAAGGCAGCAGAGGGAGATTTCGATTTCCGAATTCTTCGAGAAGAATAGGCATCTGCTGGGATACGACAACAAGGTTAAGGCTTTGCTCATGATAGTGAAGGAAGGGGTTGACAACGCCCTGGACGCGACAGAGGAAGCGGGGATACTCCCCGATATTTACGTCAGGGTCAAGGAAGTCGGGAACGAAAAGTACGAGATTATAATAAAGGACAACGGGCCCGGCATCGTCAAAAAACAAATACCCAGGATTTTCGGTAAACTGCTTTACGGCTCGAAATTCCACCGTTTGAAACAAAACAGGGGGCAGCAGGGGATTGGGATTTCAGCAGCTACCCTGTACACCCAGTTAACGACAGGGGAACCCCTCGAGATCGTGAGTTCAACGGGTGACGGTAAAATCCACAAGTACAGGATAAAGATAAACGTGAGGAGGAACGAACCCCTGATAATAGAGAGCGGGGTTAAGGAGGGAGTTGAATGGAGGGGCGTTCAGCTGAGATTCTTAACCGAAGGGATGTACAGGGAATACAAGCAATCAATACCCGAATACATAAAGCAGACAGCGATCGCGAACCCTCACGCACACATAATCTTCGATTCACCGAGCGGGAGGACGGAGTTCAACAGGGGGGCGGATTCCCTTCCTAAGCACCCCAAGGAGATCAGGCCTCATCTTCACGGAGTGGAGCTGGGGATTTTAACGAGGATGCTCAGGGAAACGAAAGCGAGAACGCTCGTCAGTTTTCTGACAAGCGAGTTCACAAAGGTCGGGAGGAAGACAGCCAAGGAAATATGTTTGAAAGCGGAGATTCCGGAGGCCAAGAAACCCAAGACCATAAAGGATGAGGAAGCCCGGAGGCTTATAGAGGCTGTGAAAACTACGAAACTAATGAAACCCCCGACGGATTGCCTGTCTCCTCTGGGAAATGAAAAGGTGAAAGAGGGGATGAAAAAGGAGCTGAATCCGGAATGGGTGGGATCCATCACGAGGTCCCCCGAGGTCTACAGGGGCTGGCCGTTCCAGGTCGAAGTGTGCCTCGCTCACGGGGGGGAAATAACGAATCCGAAAGTAATGAGATTCGCGAATAGGGTTCCTCTGCTTTACCAGCAGGGTGACTGCGCGATAACGAAGGCAATCACAGGGATTCACTGGAAGAGATATGGTTTTAATGGTAAAGGAATTCCTGAAGAGCCGCTGGCAATATTCGTTCATTTGGTTTCCGTTTGGGTTCCCTTCACTTCCGAATCAAAGGAGGCGATAGCTTCCTATCCTGTTATAATTAAGGAGATCAAGCTCGCGGTTCAGGAATGCGCGAGAAAGCTCGGGCTTTACCTTTCCGGGAAGAGGAAACATGAATTCCGTCAGCAGAGGATCAGGACATTCGAGAAGTACGCGGAAGAAACGATAAATGCGATCTCCGAGCTGTCGGGGGAGGACAGGGAAAGGGTTAAGAGGGAGTTTACTGAACTCATAAATTCAAATAACAATATATCTATGGAGGAGGAAAATGGAGGAGAAGAAGCTGAAGTATCTCGGGAAGAACGTTCTCAACCAGATAGGGAAGAAGGAGAATCCGAAAATCGAGCTGCCCGTCAGGTCACTCTCGAACGTCTACTTCGACGAGAAGAACGGCCTGATACAGATGGGTGACAAAACGAGTCAGCGTTATTATCTCAACGTGGCTCATACAAAGAAATTCATGCAGACTCTGCTCGTTGCAGCTGAATGCAAGAAGATAATGGACCAGAACGTCACGACCTCCATTCGTGATTTATACTACGCCCTGAAACGGACGATACCGCAAACAAAAGAGAACACGTTCGAGGAACAGGGCGAGAGCGACCCCATTATCGAAGACGTGGAAGCGATGCTGAACACACTGAGGGAGAAGTTACATCTCAAGGCAGACAGAAAGGGTTATATGGCAGGGAAGGTCGTTTTGAACGATACAGGGGACAGGATCAACTGTTCGAAAATGGGGAGTTCGGGATGGGCGATCCCGAGCGACGTGGAAAACGAGATAATAAAATTCGAGGACGTGAAAGCGGAGTATATCCTTGTTGTGGAGAAAGACGCGGTTTGGCAGCGATTGAACGAGGACAAGTTCTGGAAGAAACAGAAATGCATAATAATAACCGGGAAAGGTCAACCCGCGAGGGGGGCGCGAAGACTAATAAACCGACTTCATAAAGAATTCCACTTGCCTGTCTATGTTCTGGCAGATGCTGATGTGTGGGGTTATTATATTTATTCCGTTATCAAGCAGGGCTCAATCAATTTGTCTTTCCTATCCGACAGGCTGGGAACCCCGGACGCGAAGTACATTGGTCTGACAACGCAGGACGTCCCAAAATTCGGAATACCTCAAAACGTAACGATTAAGCTGAACAAGGGCGATGTGAAGAGGGCAAAAGAGCTCCTCAAATACGTCTGGTTCAAGCCAAAGCCCTGGCAGAAAGAACTGAAGAACATGCTGAGGGTCGGATACAAACTCGAGATTGAAGCACTCTCATCAAAGGGGATAAAGTTCATCTCGCAGAAATACCTGCCGGAGAAGATCAAGAACCGGGATTTCCTGCCTTAGATATTAAAATTCCTTATCTTTGTCGATCATTTCCAGTCTGTAGATAGTTTTTCTGCTCACTTTGCCTAGTCTGATCTTTTTAGGAGGATCTTCAGCTGGTAAAAATTTTGTTTGCATTTTGTTGTACTTCACTATTTCGCCATAGGACAAAACAGGTTTTGTGGGATTATTTCTAGGGAGTGCGTCTTCTACAAGTTCAAAACGTAGGGTGGAATGATAAGGTTTTTCACTTTCTCCCATACAATCACTTTATCTTAATTTTACCCGAAAAATTTATAAAAATTACTGATAGCGATAAACACCCGTTAAAAAATCTTTTTATTTCTGCTGGCGTCTAAATTCTATTATTGTCCCGGTAGCTCAGTGGTAGAGCGTTCGGCTGTTAAGATGCGAAAACGAAGGTTTTCCTTCGAAGGCACCGAAAGGTCGCAGGTTCAAATCCTGCCCGGGACGTTCTTAATAAAATTTAAATCTCACCTTCAATACCATAACATGGAACTTCTCGAGGTTGTTAACAAGCACTGTGACATACGGAGGCTGAAGAGGAATTGTAACTTTAGGGACTGCGAGAAAAAACCTGGGAAGGAGATGTTGATTTTTCAAGTCGACATGGATACCAGGACAAAAAAGGATATAATTTCGATTTATCTGTGTTCTGAACACTTCGGAAAGATGGAGAAACTGCTGGAAGGGGTGGTGAACAGGTTCAAGGAAGGGAAGAGGTACGTGATAAAGGGTTTCGACACAGGGTTCGTGACGTATTAATTTTTTAAACTTTTACCCAAATAATTAATATGGATATTCCGGGGATATTACAAGATGTTAATAATTATCTTGAGACCCATAAAGATATATTCATTTTTGGGGCTTCTGTTGTGGGTGCTGCGGGGTTTAGGTTGATAGATTATTTAACAGAAGGTAAGTATGGAGTACGTATCAGAAGAAAGATGACAACCGAGCAATTTGAGGATTCAGTAGGTAAGATTGGTGGTTTAGATTACAAAGAAATGGAAAAATCACTTAAAAATATTCAAAAGTGATTCTAAGCTCAAGTATTAATTTTTAAATCATTCTGGAGTTAAATATTGCTTATACGGGACAGTAGCTCAGGGGGAGAGCGCTCGGCTGAAGACCGAGGTGCCGTGGGTTCAAAGGCGATTGATTCGGATTTTATCCGAATCCGCTCGAGACTCCCACCTGTCCCATACCTTTTTATTTTCTGCTTCAAATCACTTTTCATGAAAAAGATACGAGAAGGGAAAGCGGAGGTTTTCGTTCCATCCGAGTCCCTGACGAAAAAAAGCGAGACCTTTTACAATCCCGGTATGGAACACCAAAGGAACGTAACCATCGCTTGCCTTAGGCTCGCGAAACCAAAGGAAGTTCTAGACCCTCTGGCAGCGACAGGGATCCGGGGTATAAGAATATTGAAAGAAGTGGAAGGTGTTGAAAATGTCGTTTTCAATGACCGAAACCCAACGGCTGTAAAATACATCGAAAAGAACCTCAGGCTCAACAAGATCCAGAAAAGGTGTTACGAAATACACGGGAAGAACGCTAATGTTCTTTTCCTAGAAGACAAAAGATACGATTACGTTGATATAGATCCGTTCGGCTCGCCTGTAAAATTCTTCCCTGATGTCACGCATGCCCTCAAGAAAGATTCCCTTCTGGGGGTGACAGCAACCGATTCAGGGGCGCTTGCGGGGAAGTTCGCGAAAGCGTGCTTCAGGAGGTATGGGGTTTTCGTTGGGAAAACGGATTTTCCAAAAGAGCTCGGTGTTCGTGTCCTGATAACCTCGATCCTCCAAAATCTAGCGCAACACGATCTGACTTTCGAGCCTTTGTATTCGCACGCAAACCATTATTTCAGGACGATAGGTTTGGTTAAATCTAAACCTGATAAAAACCTTTCGAAAATCCGGATGGTTTCATATTGCCCGAAATGCCATTCGAAAGTTATAGGGATCGAAAGCGAATGCGAAAACTGCAAGGGAAAAACGGATGTTCTCGGCCCCCTCTGGACAGGGAAAATACAGGACAAGGATTTCTGTCTAAAACTCCTTTCGAAATTCGAGTTCGTGAGGAAAAAGGAGATCGTGCTCTGCTTGGAGGAAATAGACTTCCCATTCTATTACGATCTCCACCAGATAGCGAGATCGCTTAAAACGAGCTCGCCGAAAATAGAAAGCGTTATCGAAGACCTGCGAAAGAGGGGGTTCAAGGCTTCGAGGACGCATTTGTGTGCGACAGGGGTGAAAACGAACGCGGGTGTGAAGTGGATTCTGGAATTATTAAAGTAAGATTAGATGGTAAGTAAAGCTTTGTAACTAAGCTCTTTTCTCGATTCATTTCTGTATTTTTTCCATCTATTCTCTTCACATATAACTAACGCAGAACCTGGTTCACCTACTATGGCTACTTTCCCTCCAATTCTAATTCTAGCATATTCCCCCAAGTTACCAGAGAGGTTTATTCTTCTCTTTTTATCTAATTTGCAATCATCCGTCATGGAAACTTTAAATAGATAAGTCCAGTCTTTGTCATCGACTACTGGTTTATCTTTTTCGGTTACTATTAACGCTTCATAAGTTTTGTCCTTTCCTATGACCAAACCACCAAACAATTTAAGTTCTTTCCCATACAATTCTTTTGCTAGTTTAGGTGGTATAGTTATTCTCCCGTCACCATCTACACGACTAAAACGTTCTACCATACAATCACTTGACCATTTAATATGAAAATAGAAATTTAAATAAATCTATTCTATTATTTCCTCTTCTTCCCTGACCTTTTCCTCGACTTCGTCCTTTATTCCGAGTCTTTCGATAATCTCTTTGTAACGGTTTCTTATCGTAACTTCTGTAACGCCGATCGCGTCCGCGACCTCTCTCTGCGTTTTTTTCTTCCCTGCGAGAACAGCCGCGATGTAGAGCGCTGCGGCCGCCACGCCTATCGGTCCCTTGCCGCTCGTGACATCATGCTTGGTTGCCTTGTCAAGGATCTTCACTGCCTTCACCTGGATCAATTCATCCAGACCGAGAAGCGAACCGAACCTCGGGATGTAATCCTGGGGCTTCGCGGGAAGTATTCGGATGTCGAGTTTTCTTGCGATATACCTGTATGTTTTCCCGATATCCCTCTTGGCAATGCCCGAAGCCTTTGAGATCTCGTCAAGCGTTCTCGGCGCTCCTTCCTCGCGGCACGTGGTGTACAGCAAGGCTGCGATTATCGATTCTGTCGAACGCCCGCGAACAAGTCCTCTCTCAACCGCTTTTTCATAGAGTTTCGCGACCTTCTCATGTACTGCCTGGGAAAGAGCGAGATAAGAAATCAGCCTCTGGAGCTCGGAGAAAGCAAAAGAAAGGTTCCGATCCTTCGATTTGATAAGTCTTTTGTGCCACTTTGAAAGCCTGTAGTATTGGGCGCGCTTCTTCGGGGCGACCTTGAACAATTCGCCCCTCCCCTTTCCTATTTCAGTCGTAATTCCCTGGTCGTGCTTCGTAACGGTTAAGGGAGCACCTGTCCTGACCCTTCTCGACCTCTGGCTGTCATCAAACGCCCTCCATTCCTGGGTTGTGTCAATCATGGAAGAATCAATAACCAGACCACAGCTAGAGCATACCATCTCTCCCCTTGAGGGATCGTATTTTAGATTGGATGATTTGCATTCAGGGCATTTTCGCTTTTTTTCATCCTCTTTCGGAACCATTTTACTCCCTTAAAGTGATTATATAAGTCTAAACGTTAATATATCTTTGGTTTACTCCTTTATAAAGATTTCTATAGTTTAGTGTATATTTATACTTTTAAACAGTGGTTACAAGCCCTTATGGACAATATTTATTTATGGCAACAACACAATAATACTAAATTAAAGTTTTGAAGGTTGGTTATGACTGAAAAGGTAGGGGAAGTGAAAGATCTTAAAGTCGGGTCGTACGTCATGATAGGTGACGAGCCCTGTAAGGTTGTTAAGATAACAAAATCAAAACCAGGGAAACACGGCTCAACAAAAGCGAGGGTAGAGGCGGTCGGGATTTTCGACAACAAGAAAAGAACGCTCCTGAAGCCGACTTCAGCTTCCTGCCAAATACCTATAATTCTGAAAAAGGGTGCACAGGTCATTTCCATAACAGGGAATATCGCTCAACTTATGGACCTGGGGGATTATTCAATGTTCGAGGTAGAGATCCCGGAGGATTTGAAAGAGAAGATCCATCCTGGCGGGGAGGTCGAGTATTGGGAAATAAGGAACAGGAAGATGATAAAACAGGCGAAGTAAAACCTTATTTTTAAATCCCTGAAATAATTTAGAGAATATGCTTTACTTGAAGCGCACGTTTGACTACGAATACCCGCTGGGGGAAGCGGATGTCGTTCTGATCGGGATACCCTGGGATTTCTCCCAGACAGGTTTCCCGACAAGGTACGGTCCTTTGTTCATACGGGAGGCTTTGCGTAATCTTGTTGGGTATGATCCGGAAACGAAAACGAATGTATTCGAGAAATACAAGTTCTGCGATCTGGGAGATATCGAGGTGGTTCCTGGAAACTGGAAATTAACGGAGGAAAGGATATCTGATACGATAAAATCAGTTTTCGAGGAAAACCCGAAGGTTTTCCCGGTATTTTTGGGAGGAGACCATCTGATAAGTTTGGGCGTGCTCAACTCCCTGAAAAATCTCCACCCCAAATTAACCGTTGTGGACTTCGATGCGCACAGGGATCTCATGAAGGAATTTCTTGGAGAGAAGTATTCGCACTTCACCTGGGCCTACCATGCCTTGAAATTTTCCGAAATCGTTCAGATCGGCGTTCGCTCTTTCACGAAAGAGGAGGAGGAAGCTTCGAAAAAATTCAGGATAAAAAACGATTTGAAAAACGTCAAGAATCCTGTTTATTTGACAATAGACCTCGATGTTCTGAAAACGAATGATGTGGGGACGCCGGAACCCGGAGGGATGAGTTTCGAAGGAATAACGAAAATTTTGAAACAGGCATGCAGGAACGAATTAATCGGTATGGACATTGTTGAATCCGCAGCGATGAAAATAAATTCTGAAAGTTCTTTAATTGCTGCGAATTTGATAAAAAAGGCTCTGGCTTTTTGGAAGAAATAAAAAATTTTAAATACTACTTTGTGTTAATAATAATTAAAATAAAATTTAGAATTTTTTAATTAGGAGGGTGTTAAGATGGCAAAGAAAAAAGCGAAGAGGAAAACGAAGAAGAAAGCAAAGAAGAAGAGAAAGAAATAAAGATCTCAGGTGATTTGCCTGTTCTTTGATGAGGAAGAGGACATTCCGGAAGGGTGGGATGAAGACGAAAATTCATAGGAAGATTTTTAAAAAAATTAATCCTCTTCTTTCTTTTTTATAATTTCGCTAGTTTTGTATCCTTTCAGGACTTCCTTTATCCTTATAACTTCGCAATCAATTCCGCTTTTTATCAGCATTTTTCTCAGTTCCTTCTCGCTCATTTTCTGGTCGTGCCCCAAGACGATAACATCAGGTTTCTCCTTGCGAACGATCTTCATGAAATCCACTTCATCCCCTATGACAACTTTATCAGCGATTCCGATGGCTTCGAGGTTCTTCTTTCTTATT
>JAGMCY010000134.1 GCA_023128965.1 Candidatus Aenigmatarchaeota archaeon
CGAAATAAACAGGATGACTGCTTCCAAATACCTCGCCATCCTAGAGGCGACAAGGCAGATTGCGGTCAGGGAAGTTGGTAAGGCTAAGCTCCACTATCCAAAGAGCAATAAAAACCAGAAATGGCTGAAACTGAACAACTACAAATCCTCGTGCGGTCTGAACAATCTGGGCTTCATATTCGTTCTGTTCCTCTTCTTCACCGCCACCTTGCTCTTCGTAACCACAACAACCGCAAATTACAATGGTGACGCACAAAAGTTTGAAATATCCGTTATCAAGGATTACCCGGAAAAATTGATAATCCTCGAGATACAGGGCCCGCCCTTAACGAACTTCAGCCTGATCTTGATAAACCCTGAAAACAAATCCATTTCCCCGAAGGATAACGTTTCTTTCCAGACAGATCAGGAAGGGAGATATGAACTGCATCTGATAGGTTTTGTCCCCGGGAAGTACTTGGTAAAGCTCAGATCAAACGATACAGAATATACCAAGTATTTCGGGATAGAACCCTTCGTTGAGAGTGAATGCAACAGGACATTCCTCGAATACAGGGCAGAGAACGTAACAAAAATAACGGAGTTTAACGAATCTGTCGCTGGCGATTACGTCTGGGACATATGCAGGGATTTCGTTGAATCAAACGTCACGAAGGACGAATTGATCTCGGAAATAACAGAGAACAGGTCGTTTTTTGAGAGCGAGAACGTAACGAACGAAACTATCGATAGGCCTTTTGTGGAGGAGGAACTGAACATAACCGAGATAACTGAAAACAGGACATTCCTCGAAAATGAAACCGTGGTAAATGAAACCGTTATAAACGAAACCGAGAGATCATTTGTTGAACAAGAACTGAACGTAACGGAAATAACGGAGAACAGATTCTTTGTAGAAAACGAATTGAACGTCACAAATATGACCAATATAACCGAAACCAGAAAACCGGCTTTCAAGTCACTCATGGTAGCGGAAATGAGCGTTTTGACGAAAAAGAGGAACTTTGAGATGAACGAGAAGCCGAAATTCAGGTTCACTTCAAAAAAGAAATTTTTAGATGAAAGAGGGGGGGAAATCGAGGAGGATGCGGGACTGGAGAATTTAACTTCGTTTGTCTACGGTCCTGATAAAAAACCGGTTGATATAGAAACAAAAATTCTGAGACTGGGTAGCGGGGAATATAAAATAGAACTTTCGAGAGAAAGAGTATTCAGGCCGGGATTATACAGAGTAAGGATAGTTCTGGAGGAAAAATACGAAAGGGAAATTGAATTCCTCTGGGGCGTCCTCGCCATAAACACCCACAAATCAATATACCTGGAGAACGAGGAAGCGTTCATAGGGATCGCTGTCCTGGACAACGAAGGCCACATGGTCTGCGATGCTGACGTCACGCTCAAGATAACCGACCCACAAAACGTGACAACGAAACTCACCACATCCGACGGGACAATAAAAATTTCGAATGAATGCGAGTTTTACGGCGTGACCAACCTCCCGGACTACTACACCCATTACACAGTAAATACCGAAGGAACGTACGAAATGAACCTGACAGCCGTAACGAGGAACGGCGTAAGAACCATGACGGACACGTTCCTCGT
>JAGMCY010000135.1 GCA_023128965.1 Candidatus Aenigmatarchaeota archaeon
TACTTCTTCTTCCAGATCATGGATGAGGAGAACGAATGGAACACCTCAATAATCAGCCTTCCGACCCTTGAACGTTCAAACATAACCATAGAGTATAGAGAGGGGAACAACTCAGAGGTCTCCATTACTTCCGATTCTTCGAATTCCACGCTTTTCTTGCTCAACGTGAGCGATGACGATAACCAAACAGTTCCGCTTCCGATGAACATTACGATTTACGTGCAGAAGAACGATACTGACTGGGATTCCGGTTTCATTAACCAAACTAATTCCTCGGGCTATCTCGTCTACAACTTCGCACCTAACTGCTCTTACGAGGCGGGGATAAGGAAGTGGTATGCGGAATCGACAGACATTTATTACGAGCAGAAGCAGACCGAGAACTTCACGGTTATAATGAACGGCACGCTCGTCAACACACTGATCACACCACAAGGACTGGAAGTGCTTCGCAGCTTGAACGTAACGATTCAGGTCAGGGTGAACGATAGTTGTGGGAAAAACATAACAGACGCTAACCTTACGATTCGCATGGTCAGCAACAAAACAAGCCAAACGTTCTACTGCGATAATATCACGCATGTTGGAGATGGGTACTACAACTGCACGTTCAACACGTCTTCCCCTTCTGTGATGCCTGCGATGGGATACGAAATAATAGTAAATTCTTCGAAAGAATCATATATTTCGGACCTAATATCAGTAAACTATTCGTTAACCTCCTCGTTCTTCATCGAAACCAAGCCCGTTATCGAGAACAATACGTGGTCGTTAACGCCTTCTGAAGACTGGGGTTGGGGAGAGACATATACATTCACGGTTAACGTGAGTGACGAGGACGATGACAACATGACCATGGAGATATGGGTTAACGTGAGCACGGGCTGGGATAACATATACACAAACTCCACCGTAAAAGGTGTTAACCAAACTGTTACGTACGTCTACAGCGGGTTTGATAACGATGATATCGGCCAGAGGCAATACGTTATAAACGTGACAGATGATGGTGACTACCCGAGAAGTGGAGGTTCTTCCTACAACGACACCACCCCGATTGAAAACTTCACTCTGGACAAGGATAACATTTCAATCGAAATATTGCTAGGGAATGAATCGGTTGTCCAGAGGAATGTGGATTCCTTCACCTTCAAGGTCAGGGTATGGGACATAGACAAAGACCCAGATGAAACGATAGGCAATGCGCAAAAAGGTAAATTCTGGTACACGGAAGATGAGGAAACCTGGATAGAATACCCGTCTGCTGGATACAAATATACAAATGAAAACGGTAACCTCACCTTTGAGTCATCAGAAATCGGCGGCGTTAACTGTTCGTTTGAGGTTCGTCCGCAGAAATGGAAAGCTGGCATACTAACGGAAACTGAATACAAGGATACGAACTCCACGAACGTGTCATGGACTGTTGTCACCACCCCGCTCAACGCAAGCATGTGGCTTTCTAGCGACCATTATCTGAGAGGTGTGGACAACATAACATCCACCGCGAATATAACGGAATCAGACGGTTGCGGTCAGGTTAGTGGGGCGTGCGTTGTCTTCCATGTACCCCAGGAAAACGAAGACTGCCCATTGAGCGGGTGCGCGCCGGAAATAGGGAACGGCATATACGAGTGCAACATCACCCCAGATAGGCATGTTGGCTGGAACCCGGGTATTTGGTATAACGTGACCATGAACGCTACGAAAACGTATTACAACGGGACGTCTTTATGGGATAATGAAAGCGAACTGTTCTATCTTGCGACCAACCCGTATTTCACGGGTCTGCAGGCGATAAGATCAGGAGGCTCTGGCTCAACAGGAGGTTGGGGGGAAACATGGGAGTTCCAGGCGGACCTTTATGATTTAGACAGCGACTACAACAATGTCTCGCTTTACGTGAACCTGACGGGCGGATGGGAGAAGATAGATGAGTCCTTAAACGAACAGACAGGATCTGTCAGCTTCCCGAATCATCAATTCAATTGTTCTGCCCTGCAAGGCCAATCATCAAGCCAGAAAAAATTCAACTTCACATCGATCGATGTGTGGAACTACACGAACACGTCTGTCGCGAACTTCACGCTTGAAAAGGACGATACGTCAGGACTTGAATCTTCAGGTTATGGTGTTTCGATAGACAGGGATTTCGACGATACAGAGATCTTTGTGATATACATAGTAGATGATGACAATGGTTCTGTAAACGTGGGGTCAGGAGTGGATGGGGCGTTCTGGACGACAACAAACGCTTCCCAACCCTCTGTTTACATCGTGGCTGCCACGAACCAGACCGATTCCGGCGGTTATCTGAGATACACATTCAACCCGAACTGTTCGTACACTGTTGGAGACCACTACTGGAGAGCAGGAGTGTATCAAACAGATACGTGTTACAAGGGAGCGAGTTCCGCCACTGACCCCGAAAACACCGATGCTCTCCCCATAACCATTTTGGGGCAGCTCAAAACGAACCTGACAGAACCAAACGAGACATACGCCTCGAACATCCTGGTCGGGGATAACGTGACGTTCAGGTTCGGCGTTCCGACTGACTGCAGCGGGATAGGGATAAACGAGAGCTACCAGACAGGCTTATCGGTTGTCAAGCTTGAGCTGCAGGACCCGGATAGTCAGTGGGAGAATTGCACGCAGGGCGGGAGTATAAACGACGAAGGGAACGGCTGGTATAACTGCACATGGGAAACAAAATGGCACAAAGGTGGGAATTACACAGTCAGGATGACTGTGAAGAAAACTCCGGACTACAACGACAACATAACGGTTCTGACGGATTATCTCTACCTCAACAACACTCCCCCCGACTACGGGAACTTCTCTGTTGACCCGTTGGAAGACGGCTGGGGTGCGGTATTCAACTACAGCGTTGACGCATGGGATTTGCAGGAGGATAACGTCACGTGTAAGCTCTTCGTGAAAACGAACAATTACGGGGGGCAGTGGATTTTGAAGAACCAAACCATAGTCTATGGAGGGAGGAGCAAGTGTTCGCTGACCGTGAGCGATTTCGATTGTCTTGACATAGGAGACGATTCAGTTAATGCGTACATGTTCGAGCTTGATGACGAAACCAATCTCTTTAACGCGACCAGCCAGAGCGGACCGAACATAACCGTGGACAGTGTTGATATTTCGTATTACTACGGGAACCTCTCGAAAGTGAACAGGTCTAATGATGAGCCTGAAAACACGACTTTGCTTATGGTCTTCGTGAATGATACCGACAATGGTCAGCCCGCGGATGCGAATGTGACTTTCTGGGTGACCACTAACTCCTCTGACCCAGACAGCTGGGACTCAGGAAATGTAACCGTAACGAACTCCTCTGGTCATGCGAATGTTTCTTTCAACCCGGGCTGCACTCCGAAGTATTCGGTCGGAAACCAGTCATGGAAGGCAGGGGTCACGGATGGATGTTACGCAGAGGTCAACACTACGAAAGAGTTTAACTTAACCATTTACGGGACACTGAGCAATACAATCTACACCGATGAATTGGGTGTGGGTTCTCAAGTTCTGAGGGGTAACAACATCACAGAACAGGTTTATGTGGAGAGCGATTGTTGGGATGAGATGAATGATGCGAACGTCATGATAGAGTTGATAAACGAAGATAACGTTACCATCTATAACTGTACGCCTGTATACCTCACCCCTTCGGATGGGGTTTACGAATGCAAATGGAATACGACAGGGATGAAAGCTAGGTGGTACGACACAAGGGCGAATTCCTCCCGAACTTTGTACAACTTTAACACCACCACACTAGAAAACCACTTCTTCATAGAGACAAAGCCGGAACTTTTCAATGAAATGGTCCTTAAAAATCCGGCAGGATGGGGCGAGGAAAGGCTATTTAACGTAACTGTGGATGACGAGGACACAGATAATGTGACGGTTCAGCTTTATATACGATGTCTGGAGACAGCAACGGGAAGCTGTCCGGGGATATACAGCGATAATGACTGGCACATGGAAAACGAAATCATTATTGAAGCCCCGGTAAACGAGATCATACAGCTGAACCTTAGTGATAATTTCTACGGGATAAAATGTCCGACCATAGGTAACTGGAGTTACAGGTTTAATGCAACTGATGATCGCGTTTACAAGAATTCGACAGCACCGCATAACTTCACTGTTGAAAAGAATGACGTTATATACCAACCTTCCGCTGGCTACGACAACCCAATGGTGTGGAGGAATGGAACCGATTCCGTGCTTCTGAGCGTCCGGGTGTGGGACAACGACAGCGGGGAGTACATAGGACTCGGAAACGCAACGGTATGGGTTACGAATAACGCTTCGGACCCGAATTCGTGGGATCAGGGGAAGTACATGACTGTTGATGGAGACGGTTATATAAACTTCAGCTTCTTTGACGATGGCGAAATGCCGATACACGAATGCAATTACACAGTTGGTTTGCATAACTGGACTGCGGGGATGGGCGGAATAAATGAGGATAATTGTTATAAGACCTCGAATTCCTCCATATACAACCTGTCGATCTGGTCAGAGCTCAGGCCGGATGTGGTAAGCCCGACCGGAACACAGGGTTTCCTTGATGGGGATTTGATAAACATAAGCGGTTACGTGGAGGATGATTGTTCATACAGGTTGCCTCATGGTGCGGAAGGTGTTACTCTTGATCCATCGAGCGGTACGCAGAGGTATATACTTGAGGGAGAAGGTGGCTACCCGACAACTTATTGTACAGGAAATTGGCAGGAAGAAGAAGGTTGGTACAACTGTTCATGGCCTTCAGGATTGAGAAGATGTAAGTGGGATATAATAATGAGTGTTGATAAGGATTATTACGCCCCTAACTCGACCACTGAGGTTGAGGCCTTCCATTTGGGAACGGCTCCCTGGCTTTCTAACCCCAGTGTTAGCCCAACTAGCGAGGGGTGGGGTTACAGATTCGCATTCCAGGTTGACTTCGGGGATTCCGACCGGAATCCTAACGACATCTCGCTTTGGAAGAGTTTAGATAATCAGTCTTGGGACTTTGTCGACATAGAGGAGAACAAGATATCTTCATCAACGACTATTACTTTCTACGAACGCTTCACCTGCGCGGATTCCAACCAAACGCCTGGAAAAGTGAACTACTACAAGTTCAACGTCACCGATCCCTACAACTACACGGATGAAACCTCCCCCTTGACGTTCAACATCACGGAGGACAGCGTAACCCTGACTTTAAACTACTCCGCGAGCAGCGATGAGGTCAGGAGGATAGGGAGCGATCAAGCGCTTCTGAAATTCAGGATAAGGGATGATGATTACAGCTATCAGAACCCGAACGGGAGTTATTATCCGAGCGGGGTGGATGGTCTCGTATGGGTAACCGGCAACGGAACGAATTACACCAACGTCCTCCAGTGTACATCGAGTGACGGGCATTGTGAGGTCAATTACAACCCGAACTGTTCGACCTCTCTTGCTGGCATACAGCAATGGAAAGGAGGGACGAACGACACGTGTTACGAATACGAGAATTCAACAAACGAGACAGTCGATGTTATCGGGCAGCTTTACGTCTCCATCGTGAACCCTGTCCCGAACATAATAATCAACAGGAACACAACCGCTGTCTTCAATGCAACTGTTAAGGATGATTGCAATCTTTCGATAAACGATTCGACCGTTACGTGGTATAACGAGAGCTGGGATATTTTGAATTCGAGTTACAACACCACGTGGCTTGTCCCGTACAACTACCCGCTGGGTCCGAATGTGATAAGGGCGAACACTAGCAGAACGAATTACGACGGGAACACGAACTCGACCAGCCTGTACATATACGGATGGGCCGAGCTTGATGAGATGTATCCGCCTAACGAAACGGTTTACCTTGCAAGCGGCACTTCCAAAATTATCAAATGTCACATTAGGGATGCGAACACGCTCATGAACCTCACGAACTACACAGTGGATTTCTACATCAACGACACATACGATGATACGTCGAACACGAGCGATCAGGCAGGGGAGGAGGGAAACGCCTCGTTCTTCTTCAGCACGAACAGGCCGGCAGGCTGGTATAAACTGACATGCAAGATAAACAGCAGTTCCTACTGGTACTACAACGTTTCCACCCCGAACATAACCCATCTGGTTCGCGTTTCCCGTCCGCTTATAATAGACCAGATAGTCAGAGACCCTTCAAACGGGAAGATATTCAGGAATGATACAAGCGGATATTCTCCGTATCAGGTCAACATAACCGTCCACTTGGAGGATGCGGATCTGCCGGGTGCGGGAGCGGATAACGCGACGGTGTGGTTTTATAATCACTCCCACGCGTACATAGGGAACTGTACGACTAACTCTTCTGGATGGTGTAACCAATCGATCTCCTGGAATCCGGATGACGGGACAACCCCTGATTATTACACGATATACATAAACGCAACGAAACCATCAACGAACGAACCTTCGGTCACAAACACCACGGTCATTGATGTGATGGGGATATACATAGCGAACATAACATCTCCTGTTAACGGATCATTATACGGCAAGGGGGTTAACATCCCCTTTAATGCGAGCATACGCGACGAAAACTGGAACTGGTTCATAGGAACCATGTGGGTGTACTGGTACAACGACACGGGGGACTTCATAGAGGATACGATTTCAGGAGAAGAGGAATTGTTTTATTCGGGTATGCAAGATACAGGATACAGAAACTTCACGGCAAGATCACAACCAGGCCTGCTGCACCATTATTCTGAAAATGACACCGTGACCGTCCAGATAACAGGATCGGCTGATGTTGAGTGGTTTTCACCGCCGAACCTTTCGAGCGTTACCTACCCTTACGAATTCCAGAGAATATGCAGGGTTGTTGACATTGTTTCGCAGACAGGGGTCAACAACTATCCGGTCAATTTCTCCTACTGGAACGAAACTTCGAGTCAGTGGGTCTACAACGGGACGTACCTAACGAATTCGAGCGGTCACACGAACACTAGCTGGAGTCCCTGGGACAAGGGGAATGTGACGTTCAACTGCACGATCTGGGACAATTCAACGCTTGAATACACAACAAATATAGATAGCGTGAGCGCGATCATATGGGTGAAGGATGATGTACTGCCGACCATCGAGAACATATCCGTCATTCCGAACCAGAGCATTGAGGCGTGGTTAAACACCACTAACATAACCGCTGATGTCACGGACGACTACGGGATCGAGAATAATGGTGTGTGGGCGTACATAGGGCTCCCCAACGGGAGTTACGAGAACAAGACAATGTCGTTCGTTGAGAACAACACGTACAGGTATGAGTATCTTCCGAAACTCAATGGAACGTACAACGTCACGGTATATGCGAAAGACGAAGGTCCTGAAAACAATGTAAACCATTCGGATGTTTACTACTTTGAGGTCTGGGGCAAGGTGAACGGGAAGGTAGACCAAATGTGGTACGTTTACGCCGGGGGAATCACGCAGACGGATGATTTCAAATTTAACCTGACCATAAACTTCACGAATCTCGGACCTCCGAATGCTTACTACGTAAACCTCACGATATACGATGACTCCCCTGGTTACGTGGACTACAACGAAAGCTCGTACTACTGCGGGAACATGACGAACGGCTCGCTCTGCCAGTGGACCGTTGAGGTCACGATATTGCCGGCCACGCCACCGACAAGCATAAACGTATTCGGGAACGCGAGCTGGATGGATCCTGACAGGACGGACGCTTCTGTTGTTAATTCAACATACGTCGTCGTTGCATCCAATCCTATTGTTGAGATACTGGAAACGGGGATAAACAAGACAGTTCCGCATGACCAGCAAACTTACGTTGACAACATCACAATCTATTCGAGCGGGAATGACAGAGTCACCAACATACAGCTTTCGAACGCCGGTGGCAATTTCGATTATGACTGTTATGATTGTGTATTAACGATGGTTCCCAGTTATCAGGGAGATCTGTTCGCCGGTTACAACTTCACCTCGGACATCTGGGTTACCATACCAAAGGGCAAACCACCAGGAATATACTGGACATATGTAGTCGCGAACTCGACTAATGCGGGATCGGACATATACCTTCTTAACCTCAGCGTTGATTTGAATACCTCCTGGATCAGAACGCCTGACTCCTTCCCGGCCATGATAGCGCAGCCTAACACGAACGGCCTGATAGGCCAGGTGAACGTAACGAACGAGGGGAACGTTAAGATATACTTCTGGACATCACCAAGGGAGGCGGCAGCGTCCTTGATCATCGTCACACCGGCGGCTTTCGCAGTGGATACGCTGTCTAAGAGGACCATAAACATCTCGTATTTAGTCCCGCCAGCCTATCCAGAGGGGATGTATTACGGGGTTGTAGCGATAAGAAACGACACGCTGCCTGCGGATCCGGTTGAAAGAACGGTTTCCTTCTGGCTCAACGTGACCGACCTTCCGCCGAACATAACGGACTACAGCGTGATCCCAACGGAGTTCGAGGTAGGGTTCA
>JAGMCY010000136.1 GCA_023128965.1 Candidatus Aenigmatarchaeota archaeon
CAGGTGGTGGCTGAAGATGAAGATGATGATCCCCTGACATACTACGCTGTTAACATACCTGAAGGTGCAACATTTGATCCTGAGAATGTTATGTTCTCGTGGACTCTTGGGTACGACATAACAGCAAGGCAATATTACGTCAGTTTCCTTGTGATAGACAGTCCGGTGAGCGGGAACTCTAAAACAACCGATCAAAACGTATGGATATACGTAGGCGATGTCAACAGGGCTCCTGTAATCGGGCTTGCTGAGGAATTCCTGGGAACGGATGAGAATGTTCTTCTGGAATTCGAGCTCGGGGCAGAGGATCCGGACGGAGATGAGATAGCTTATTATGTTGATCTTCCGGAGGGAGCGGAATTCAATCACGAAACCGGAAAGTTCTCATGGATCCCTGAATTCGGGCAGGAAGGGAATTACGAGCTGGATTTCACGGTATCGGATGGCGTGAACAACGTAACTAAAAAAATAACGATAACCATCGGGAATGTCAACAGGCCGCCGAAATCCAAAATATCGCACCCGCTCGAAAACCAGGAATTCCTAACAGAAAGAAATATCTTATTCAGCGGTGCCGATAGCTACGACCTGGATGAGGAGGAATTAACCTATATCTGGGATTTCGGTGACGGGGAAGCCATGGCAACCGGGAACTCGACAACCACGTATGTTTACCAAAACCCAGGGACGTACAACGTGAGTTTAACAATGAGTGACGGGGAAATGTACGATACCGATACCATCACGATATTGATCAAAAAGGGGGTTACGGAGGACAGCGACAACGACGGGGTGGAGGATTCAATTGACAGGTGTCCTGACACGCCCCCGTTAAAGAAGGTCAACGTTTACGGCTGTTCCCTTCCGAAGTATACGAATTTCGAGAACAATCTAACAACAGATTTCTCCGGAGTGGATTTGAAAAATGCGACCAATGTCACTATCGGAATACCTGAAAAGGGGATGGTAGAATTCCGAAAAAATACGCTCGACCTTGTAGGGAAGGATCTCAACAAATACGTGGAGATAGGGGACGCGAACATAACCGTTGAGAGCAAAAAAATCCCCGAACTAAACAAGTCTGCTGTCATAACATTTTACAACGTCACCATCAGAGATCCCGTCATGTTGAAGGACGAGATTTATTGCCCTGATTGTAAGATAATAAGCTACGTGAACAAAACCTTCTCTTTCTCTGTCCTCCACTTCACCACCTATTCGCTCATGGCATGGGCCTCGTATTCGGGATACTGCGGGGATGGTTTGTGTTCTCTTTATGAATCTTGCCAAGAATGCAAGGAGGATTGCGGGGAATGCGGAAAGGTGGAAAAGCCTGGTGCATGCGAAGAGCTCTGGGTTTGTTCTGCGTGGTCCGAGTGCAACGAATTGAATCTGAGGACAAGAGAATGCGTGGATGCGAACGTCTGCGGTTTGCAGACCAAAAAACCTGCTGAAACAACAGAATGCGGGAAAGAACAGGACTATTCATCTCTCGTGTTTTTCGGGATCATACTCATGGTTTTGGTTTCGATCTACCTCCTCACCGAAGTCTACAAGAAGAGGAGAGAAAGCAAAAAAATGGATAGGTTCGAACTGGAAAGATTCGTGAAAGGATATATGTACAGGGGTTACGCGAAATCCGAGATCGAGAGAATCCTTAAATCAGAGGGCTACGCGGAAAAGGAGATAAACGAAGTTCTGGAAGAAGTGGAAAAAGAGATTTTCTAAATTTTCGGGATACCTATATCCGCTGTTATTATCTCCCCTGAATTTCCGCTGTTCAGCCCTTTCTTTCTTTCGTAAAAGGTTATCGTCATGTCGGGCCTGATCGCAGAACCCATAACTTTTCCGTTATCCGAATTCACCCCGGACGGGCAGTCTATAGAGACCTTATATCCTTCCATTGAGTTGAACTTTTTTATAACCTTCACGTATTCCTCGCTCACCACATCCTTCAATCCCGTTCCCAGAAGCGCATCTACAAGTATATCATATTTTATTCTCGGTATCTTTTCTACGTAGAATTTCACGGGATTTTTCAGGGATTTCAGATTTCCCAGAATTCCGAAGTTCCTTCTGGTTGTCTCGCTCCTTAGAATCTCCGGGTCCTTTATGAAGTACACATCAACCTTCGCCCCGTGAATGAGCGAATGCCTCGCGAACACCAGCCCGTCCCCTGCGTTGTTCCCCGTCCCGCAGAAAACCAACACCTTCTTCCCTTTCAAACCGATTTTCTCGTTCAAAACCCTCGCGACATTCGCCCCCGCGTTCTCCATCATTATCCCTTCCGGTATACCGATTTCCTTTGCTTTGTGTTCAATTTCCCTCATTTTCTTGACAGAAATCATGCCATCACATAAAACTCTTCGCGTCCTCTTTCTTCTTCTTTACCCCTTCGGAAAATTCTTTCGCAGCTTCCTCTAACGGAATCCCTCTTCTCGATTCTCTGGATTCGCGCTTGCGAATCTTCACGAATATGGGGAAGTTCACCCCTTCCCCCACTATAAGGCCTGTCCCCACGCGCAAACCGGATATCTGATTTATAACATCCTTGGTTATTCCTTCCGAAGACCTCCCTATGTGATCGAGATCATAGGGATTCGTAACCCTGAGGATTATGTGTGTGTTGCACTGGGAAAGGGCGGTGGTGGAAAGCTGGATGGGTCTCTGCGAAATCAAACATAATGAGGCATGGAACTTCCTTCCTTCCCTTGCTATGGTCTGGATGATTCCCCGGGAGATCGCGATCTCCGCTCTCGCCGTCTCAGGAACGAACTGGTGAGCCTCTTCAAGAACGAGAAGGAAAGGAGGAATCTTCGAATCCCTCCTTCCGTTGAACAGCTTCCGGGCGAGGTGCGCAACGACCATCTGCTTTTTCCGGGAACTTATGAAGGAAGATAGGTCAATAACGCTTATCTTCCCCTGCTGTGCGATCTCTTTTGCCAAGGGATGATCTGATGCCCCGAAGAGGCCTGTTTGCATGAGATCGTACAAGACCGAGACCAGAACATCCTTTGTCGCACTCTTCGCTTTTTCGTCCTCCTCTATCCTCTCTATCAGTTCATTAATTCCGAAATGTTTCCTTTTACTCTTCATCTCCCTGAGAAAGCGTGCGAGTTCCCTCACCTGAGCAGGGGAAAGTTTCGGGAGGAACTCCGATATCTGACGTGAAGTGAGATTCGGTAAACCTATCCTTATATCCCGGGCAGGGAAAACCTTTATCTTGTCTGTGTATTTCGAATCTTCCGAAAACGAAACGTACTCCCCGTGCGTATCCACGATTATCGTAGCCAGCTGGCCCTCTTCCTTGTTCCTTCTGAGCAGTTCCTCGATGATCACGGATACCAGATAGGACTTCCCCGCCCCTGAAATAGCGAGTATCGCGAGGTGCTTCTGGAGGAGGCGGGTGAGGTTAAGACGCACACTCACATTGTGATAGGGAAGTTCGCCCACTTGCAGCCCTTTTTTATCAAGACCCAAGAATTTAGAGATAATCGCGTGATCTGGTTCGTAAACCTTCGTTCCGGGGGACGGCGGGAAGCTCACTTCTTCGAACATCTCTCCTTTTCCGTAAACCCCGAGGGGAACGATATCCGCTATCAGATACTCCCAGTTGCTCACTGGGAAAATTTCCTCCATGGGCTTGCTTGATTCGTATTTCTCAACGCTCTCTGGCCTCATAAAGTAGCGATTTGTCTTGAAAACGTCCGCAACCCTTCCTATGAGTTTCCCTCCCTCAATCGAAACTTCCACAAACTGCCCCCTTCGGACGACACAGCCCTTTTTTATCACGAATGAAAATTTCCTCGTGCAGGGCCCATCAAAAGTCGAAATAACCGTCCCATATTCATTCATTCTCTCTTATTGTTTCTGAAATATAAAAAACTGAGTTTAAACTTCCGTTCTCTTTCGGATAAAACAGGCTCTATATATATCGATTTTTCTCTATTTACTCTTTCCGTCCTCTTTCCCCCCGAACTCTCACTTTTTCATGAAATTAAATATTTATATTCTTTAGTATATATTTTAAAAAAGATATAATATAAAATAATTATTAGAAAGTATTAAATTAAAAATATATTTTAGAAATTATTTTTTAGAAAATAATGATTTAAATGCATACATAACATTTATATTTCCTTGATTCATAAATTATGCATGGTTGAGGGGGAAGGGCAAAAACCGGTATTGGAGGACTTGTTCTTAAGGGAAAAGCCAGCACGAATCTTCCTAGCACTCAAGACAGCAAAGATGCCAGTGTACGCGACAATCCTATCGAAAGAGGCGGATTGTACGTATTCCCACACCATAAAGATCCTTGGTATCCTCCAAAACATGGGGCTTGTCGTATTTGACAAGAAGGGCAGGATCAAGGGAGTGAAACTCACGGATGACGGCTGGGATATCGCTCACAACCTGGAGGCCATGAAGAAGAAGCTGGTTCAGATCGAGGATAAGCACAGGAAACAGACTAAAAAGGAAAAGAAAGCCGAGAAAAAGTGAAGTCAATCATAAACCCTTGTTTTTATAGCATATCTCTTCGTGAGAGGTATACTATTAGGTGAAAAAACCCCTGAAAAGCCGGGTTTACCTTTGAAATCCCCATGTCCGCTTTTACATCTTTTCGGACAATCGGCATACTGCGTTTAAATATGAGTTCAGATAATATTTTAAAAGAGGAAATTTAGGGGTAAAATGGCTAGAAAAGGTAAACTGCCAAGATTTTTGTCACTTCCTGAGGCAGAAGCATTGTTCAAGTCTTCCAGAGATAACCCAAGGGATAATTTAATGCTCAAATGCATGTTCTACTTGGGACTGAGAAATTCTGAACTGGAAAGCTTAAGAATAGAAGACGTTGACTTAATAAACGGAAACGTAAAAGTAGTTCAGGGTAAGGGAAAAAGGGATAGATATGTACCTATTCCAAGTAGCCTGGCATATGAAATACGCTCGTACATAGGAGAACAAAAAACAGGCAAGATGTTTTATCTTTCCGATAGGCACATAAGAAGAATAGTGAAAAATTATGCTATAAAGGCAGGCATAAGAAACCCGGAAGAGGTTCATCCGCATACGCTTCGTCATTCATACGCAACATTTCTTCAGAATGAGGGGGTTCCATTAAACATCATTCAGGAACTGTTGGGACACTCAGAAATAGATACAACAACCATATATATTCATCTCGGAACAAAGAAGAAGAAGGAATGGGTGGAGAAAGCCTTCGGCGGACAAAAAAACGCATCACTGCAAGCCTATTTGCCCTCGAAAAACGAGTGATGTTTAAACTCCTGAAACATAGAACTTATTATCTATATTCTAAATTATATATAAAATAATATATCTTATTTAAAGTATTTTTAAAGATATATTTTTTATAAAATATATACTAAATTATATACTTTCTAGAAAATAATTTGGGCCAAAAAAGTGAGCTTTCGTGAAATTTGACCCCCACGGTGAGAGGAGAAAGGGAAAGAGGGGAGAGAAGGGGCTAGAAATGAGGCTATGTATAGCGGTTTTTAGCTTTATAGAGAATTATTCTTCCTTGCTGGATTTTTCTCCCATTCCCATCGCGATCCCGACTAACGTGAGGATAATCCCTATGAAAGCCAGGAACATCCACACAGGGAAAAACTCCTGAGCCGGAATGAGGTAAGCGAGATAGCCTCCTATCAAACCAACAGCCAGAACTATAACCCCCACTAAGATCAGAATCAACATCCACTGATCAGCCATGTTTATTACTGTAGGGAATGGCTTAAAAAGTTGCGAAAGCTATAAAAGCGTGCTCAACCAAGAATTGGAATGAACGAAATTCTCATATTTTCCCTCGGTGTCGCCGGCTTCCTGGCGATCACGTTAATAGGTTACGAATTCTTAAAGAAAAAGACCAAGGAGAACGAGGTTTTCGCTCGTAATCACGTAGAGGATGCGATGAGGATAAAGGCGAAACAGTACGAGAACAAAGGTTAAATATCTTGTTTCTAAGAATTAAATGATCTTTATGGTGAAGATAACGATGGATCACTCCACGATGATATTCTATCACAGGCACCCTGTCGTCCAGAAACTGAGGAAGCTCGACGAGAATAAGGAGATCACGCTCTACCACGCTATAAACCTGGACAGGGATTTCGAAACCGTGAGTAAGACAGAGGAGAAGATTTACAACATGCTGAGGGAAATGGTTTTCGGGAGGAAGCAGAGAGATCTGAGCCTCACTGAACACGGAGACCTCATGCTCCTCGTAAACCACATGAAGAACAAGAGGGATTTCTTCATAACGCTGGAAAAGGGGAAGTACAAGAGCCTGGAAGGACATCGTGACCTGAAGATACGTTTCCCTGACAACAAATTCCTAAAAGAGGTAAAGGGACTGGTTAAAAAATAATATTGTGTTGAGGTGATCTAATGAAGGAATGCGTGAACAGGGAGGAGAACCTCTCGGAATGCACGTGCACGTACCCGTGTGACAAGAAGGGGATGTGCTGCGAGTGTATCCGCCACCACAGGGAAATTGGAGAACTCCCGGGCTGCTTGTTCCCTCCTGAAGTTGAAAAGACGTTTGACAGGTCCGTCCGGAAATTCGTTGAGATTATGAGTGAATAGTTATATATAACCTATTGAAATAGTTTACTAAGGGTTTTTATGAAAATCGGGAGTGTAGTCTTCTTCGTCATCCTTGTATTTATCATGTCCATTTCGGCAGTACTGAATATATTCGGGGATCTCTTCTGGTTCTCGGGCCTGGGTTACGAAAACGTATTCCTTAGGGTCCTGTTCACTAATATAAACCTCGGGTTTATGTTCGGGTTGGCTTTCCTTATTTTCGCGATAATCAATGTCAAACTCGCGAAAAGGTTTTCCCTGAGCAAAAAGGAAATAAAGGGAGGGAAAGTGATAGATTATCTTCTCGTTCTCCTTACCCTGGTCTTTTCCTTCGTGATTGCATTCGCTTTCTCGAAATGGGAGGTTGTTCTGAAATATTTGAATTCGACACCTTTCGGGGCGGCTGATCCCGTTTTTGGCATGGATATGGGTTTCTATGTTTTCTCCCTGCCCTTCTACACCTACATATTCGGATTTTTCCTCGTGACCCTGATATTGACAATTATCCTGGCTTTTGGAACCCACCTGCTCTATTCGAATTCGATAGTAAGGGTTGAAACAGAGGATGAGATTGAAACCTCGTTTGACATGGGATCGTATACCGTGAAGTGGGATTTTCTGAAGGATAAAGCGAAATCCCACATAAGTTTCCTGGTGGGAATCCTGTTTTTCATAATATCCTACGGAATATACCTCGCAAGATACGGCCTGCTTTTTTCGGAAAGCGGCATGGTGTTCGGAGCGGGCTACACGGATCTGAACGTTGTTCTGCCCCTGATGAACATATTGATAGCGATAGCAGCGATAGTTGGCGTGCTTTTCATAATTAACGCGAAAGTCAACAAATGGAAATTAGGTTTTTACGGGGTTGGCTTGTTCGTGGGGATAGGCGTTATCGGACTGTTGGCCTTCGGAATAACGCAGGCACTCATCGTGAACCCAGATGAGTTCAACATGGAGAAGCCCTACATAGAAAGAAACATCCAGAACACCCTGGATGCTTACAATCTTGACGGGATAGAGGAAAGGATGTTTCCCATATCATATGATCTGACAATGGAGGATATAGAGAAAAACAAGGAAACGATTGGTAACATACGATTGTGGGACTGGAGGCCGCTCATTCAGACGTACGACCAGCTGCAGCTGTTCAGAACGTATTATCAGTTCAACGATGTGGACATCGACCGTTACGACATAAACAACGGGTACAAACAGGTCATGATTTCCGCAAGGGAGATGGATATAAGCTCTCTGCCTGAAAATGCGCAGACATGGGTCAACAGCCATCTTGTCTACACGCACGGATACGGGGTGGTGATGAACCCGGTGGACAGGGTCTCTCAGGAAGGTCTCCCTGAATTTTACGTGAAGGATATCCCTCCCGCCTCGGACTATTTCAACATAGAAAGGCCTGAGATATACTACGGGGAGGGATTCGCGAATTACGTTGTTGTTAAAACGACGACGGAAGAACTTGACTACCCGAGCGGCGAACAGAACATCTACACCTCTTACGAGGGGACAGGGGGGATAGACATATCCGATTCTTTCAAAAGGCTCGTGTACGCTGCTAAATTCAGTTCAATTGAACTTCTCGTTTCCGGCTCGATTAAAACCGGGAGCAGAATCCTTCTCTACAGGGATATAAGTTTGCGGGTGAGAAAAATAGCGGATTTCCTTCTGTACGATTCCGACCCCTACGTTGTCGTTTCTGACGGGCGTTTATACTGGATAATAGATGCCTACACTACCACGGACATGTATCCTTACTCCGAGCCGATCTACCATTCGAAATACAATAAGGTCTTCAACTACATAAGGAATTCCGTAAAGGTCGTGATAGATGCGTATAGCGGCGATGTTCGCTTTTATGTGATTGACAAGGAAGACCCGGTAATACAGACTTACAGGAATATCTTCCCCGATCTTTTCACTGATTTCGAGGAGATGAGCGCTGACCTTAAAAAACACGTTAGATACCCTGAAGATCTGTTCAGGATACAGGCCGAATTGTATTCTGTTTATCATATGAAGAATCCAAGGGTCTTCTACAACAAGGAGGATACCTGGGTCGTTCCTAACGAGATATACAGGGAGAGAAGACAGGAAATGCAGCCCTATTACATAATAACCAAGCTGTCCGAGGACGAGAAGGAAGAGTTTATTCTGATGCTGCCCTTCATACCCAAAGGGAAGGAAAACCTGATAGCCTGGATGGCTGCGAGATGTGATTTCCCGAATTACGGTAAGGTCACGGTCTTCCAGTTCTCAAAGCAGGTCCTGACGTACGGCCCCATGCAGATCGAGGCGAGGATAGACCAGGACACTGAGATTTCGCAAAAGATAACGCTCTGGTCGCAGGCGGGATCTTCCGTGATACGCGGGAACACGCTCGTGATCCCGATAGAGAATTCGATAATCTACATAGAACCCCTTTACCTGGAGGCCACGGAAAAGGGAACGCTACCCCAGCTCAAGCGCGTTATCGTGGCTTACGGGAATGAAATCTCAATGAAAGAAACCCTGCAGGAAGCGATCGAGGAGATATTCGGTGGAGTGATGCCTGTAACACCGATCACCGAAGAGAAGCTGCCGGAGGACATCCTGAACCAGATAGCAAGCCTCTACACCAATGCCCAGAACGCGCTCAAAACCGGAGACCTCGCCGGCTACGCGCAATACGTGGACCAGATAGGCCAGATCCTTGAGGGATGGAAGAAATAGAAAGGTTAAAGGGTAATTTTTTTGATTTCTTTAGATTTTTTAGCATGATATTCTAAAGCATTCCGTTGGTCTTCAGTTAAAGTACCAATATAAGTAATTTTGAAGGTGTTCTCGCCCGCTGTTGATCCTAGACCAAGCACTTCAATGTCCTTAAATCCTTCTAACATGGCCACTAAGCCACCTACACCGACCACCTCAGGACCAGTAGTTTCATATGTTAATATCTTACTTCTTTCTAATTCCCGCTTACCCATCTGATCATAAACCATATACAAGAATTAATTGAAAGATTTATAAATCTACTACTGTGAAATTGTAAATAATCAGGCATTTCCTTTTCTTGTTCTTACCTTCAATTAAAATTTGACTTCTACTCTATCATTCACTGAATATCTCCCTCAGAGAAGAAGCAAAGGCTTTGGATACGAATTCCATGTGGTTTTTTTCCTTTCCTAAGTTGATGACTGCGTTAATCTCCGACCCGAAACCCTGCGCGAAGCCGTCGAAAAAAGCGAAAAAATACTCGGGATCGAATTCAGGCTTTCCTATTATCTGTATGTTCGCTTCCCCGAGCTGCTTCTTGGCGTTGACCGCGAACATGCACATCATCTTTTTGCCTGAGCGGATGAGCGAAGAGGATTGTTTCTTTCCCCTTTTTTCATAGAGTTTCCTCAGGCCCTCCCCGAAAGCGAAGCCCACGTTTTCGATCAGTTCCCTGTTCTCAGGGCCTTCCTTCGAAACCTCAACGTTGAAATTCGTGTTCTTGAGAATCGAGTCAACGAATTTGAGTCCTGATCCTACTGATTCCGGATTTTTCGAGAAATCTATCGATATTGCTATTCTGAAATCCTTGGAAAACCTCTCGAGATTAACCTTTTCTTTCGAAAGGTTTCTAAAATTCGTGCGTATCTCCCTAAACATATCAATTTAATTTTCCCCTCCAATATTATATAAGTTATGAAAAAGGTTTTTGTTAACAGGACCGAGAATTACTACAAGAATATACGTGACGTACGCGAGGGGATAGAGAACGAGCTAACGATCTCCCACGTGTTGAAATCCCCGAATCCCTTCACGAGGACACGCCTCCCTTACGGGACGATACTCGCCAGGAGCCTTGATATCCCCAAGAACCCGCGGATCCTCGAAGTGGGACCGGGTCTAGGGGATCTTGCAGAGAGCTTGTGTGGTGAACTCGAGAGCTTTCACTACACGTTCATGGATGTGTCCTCGGAATTCATAAACTACTTGAAATCCAAGTTCAGGGGGAGCGAATTCTCCTTCATTATAGGGGATTTTTTAAACATAAAAACAAGGGAGAAATTCGATCTCATAATATGCAACGAGGTTCTCGCTGATCTCCCGACAATCGTGGGGATGACCTTCGAAAGCCCCCAAGTAAGCGAGGACGAGAAAGAGACGTATTACGATGCGGTTTCCCTCGCGAAGCTTTACGGTTTGAAAATCTCGGATATCATTAATTTCAATTACGGAGCGGTCAAATTCCTGGAGAAGGCGGCGAATATGCTCAAAGAAGGCGGGAAGGTTTTCGTATGTGAACACTCCTCGAAAACCCCCCGGAGGATCAGGGTTTACGGCCACAGCGAATACACCATAAATTTCGATGTACTGGGAAAGGTCGCGGAACGTTTGGGATTCCGAACGAAAAGGGGCTCGCTCACTCGATTGCTAGGAATAAACAACAAGAAAGCGATTATCTTTTACACACAACCGGAACTGAAGGTCCTTTACAACTTCTTCAAAAGGCAGGGAATCTTTCTCGACCAGAAGGCCTACGAAATCAAAGAGGTGATCGAACTTCTCGAAAAAAACGGCGTTCAAATCCCAAGGAAGAAGGACTACGCCGGATTCCTTGAAAAACACGCGAAACCCCTGCGGAAAATAACGGATCAGTTCAATTATTTAATACTGCTTTCGAAATAAACAATAGGTGAAACATGTTCAGAAAGAAATATTTCCTGAAACTTGGAGGCGCTTCTGTAATAGCGGTGATAGCCCTCATATTCGCTGCTATAATATTTTCCCTTTTGCTCCCCCACATACTCACGATCACGATGGTTCTCCTGGTTCTCGTCCTGATCTTCATAATAATCTGGATAATCATATACGTGGCGATGGTATTGGGAGCTGCTGTCCAACATTATATGCTCCCCTTCCACTACAAGAAAAGGAAAGGTTAGGATTTCTTATTTCGGCCAAAACCGAAAGAAATGGAAAGGTATTAAAAACAGCGATTGGAATTATAAATCAGAAGGTGGTATTTTGAATAAGCTGATTGCTGTCGGGATCGTTCTTTTAGTGATATTTGTGTTGACTTTTTTCGGGATTCAAAATATTCAGGCAGCGGTCTTGGGGTGAGGGCGATGACAGAGGAAAAGATCACTCTGGATAAGGAAGTGTTCAAGACACTCGCCTCGAAGACGAGGGTTGATATCCTGAAATCGCTCGACAGGAGGAGAAAAACGCTCAGCGAGCTTTCCAAGCAATCCGGTATGTCCGTGTCCACAATAAAGGAACACCTGGACAACCTGGTTTCCGTGGGCCTGATCGAGCAGATGGATGAGGGGTATAAATGGAAGTATTATGAACTCACGAAAAAGGGAAGGGATATCCTACACCCCGAGGACAAGAAGATTTGGATAATGCTCGGGATATCGGCCCTAGGGATAGCCATTGTTGGTCTCGATTTCCTGAGGAGCACGTTCGCTTCCTCGTTTTACGCAATGCCAATGGCAGCCAAGGAAGGAGCGGACATGATCGCGGAAAGGACGTTAGGAACCCCCGGAGCTTCCACAGCCTTGCCTCAGCTTCCTTACATGCACATCGCAGGGTTCGTGATATTCGGGATTCTATTAGTAGTTTCGCTTGTTTATCTGAGTAAAGGAAGGGGAAAGATCAGGGTTTAGTTCGCTTCACCATTTCCAGAAAATACTCGTATATTCTCGTGTCCTCGGTTAGTTCCGGGTGGAATGACCCGACCAGGATGTTGCCTTCTCTCGCAAGAATGTGGTCTGAATTGTGCTTTGCGAGGGACTCGACGCTTTTCCCCATTCTCGAAATCTTCGGCGCACGTATGAATACCGTCCGAAAAGGATTCTTCCCGATTATGGGTATAGAAACATCTTCCTCGAAGCTCTCTATCTGCCTTCCATAGGCGTTTCTCTTCACGGAGATGTCGATGAAACCGAAACTGAACTGGTCGGGGTGGTTGTCGATTTTTTTCGCGAGCAGGATCATCCCCGCGCACGTCCCGAAAATCGGTTTGCCTTCTTTGTGAAATTTTTTCAGGGATTTGATGAGATTGTATCTGGAGAGGAGTTTCGTTATGGTCGTGCTCTCGCCACCCGGTATTATCAGGCCGTCGATCTTTTCGAAATCCTCCGGGCTTCTAACTATTATGGTTTCTATCCCTAATTTTTCTCCCATCTTCTTGTGGGCGTAGAAATCGCCCTGAAGACCGAGGATCCCGAGGATCATGCTTTACCTGCTCCTCGTCTGCATGTAATCCTTTTCATCCATTGTAGAAATATCTATCCCCTTCATAGCCTCGCCGAGCCCGCTCGACACTTTCGCTAATACATCGGGCTTGTCAAAATACGTGACCGCGTCCACTATCGCTTTTGCACGCCTCAGGGGGTCGGTGGATTTGAACACGCCCGATCCCACGAATATCGATTCAGCCCCCAGCTGCATCATCAGGGAAGCGTCGGCTGGGGTTGCGATGCCGCCCGCTGCGAAATTCGGGACGGGAATCTTCCCGGTTTTGAAAACGAGCTTGACAACTTCCAGCGGAACTCGTATGTTTTTAGCTTCGTTACTGAGATGTTTGGTTTTCAGGGTGGTCATCCTTTTGATTTCGCTGTTCACGAGTTTCATGTGCCTGACGGCCTCGACTATGTTCCCTGTCCCCGGTTCGCCTTTCGTCCGGATTAGGGCGGCTCCCTCGGAAATCCTTCTTAATGCTTCCCCGAGATTCCGGGCTCCGCAAACGAACGGGGTTTTGAATTTGAACTTGTCGATATGGGATTCGCCGTCAGCGGGTGTGAGAACCTCGCTCTCGTCTATGTAGTCCACGCCTATTGATTCAAGTATCTGGGCCTCTGCGAAATGCCCGATCCGGACCTTCGCCATAACAGGGATAGAGACTGCCTTCATAATTTCCTTTATTTTATTAGGATCAGCCATTCTAGCAACGCCACCGGCCTTCCTTATGTCAGCGGGAACCCTCTCAAGAACCATTACGGAGACCGCTCCTGATTTCTCAGCGATTTTCGCCTGTTTAACATTGACAACGTCCATTATCACGCCGCCTTTCAGCATTTCCGCGAGCCCTACTTTCAATCTCAAAGTCCCTTTTTCCATCAGAACACCCTGATACAAAATTCTTGTAGTTTAAACTTAAATAAATTCTGTACAATTTTATCTGAGCAGTTTTGTTCGTTCGGAATAAAATTTTATCGCTTTTCTTAATTCCTCTTTACCCTTTTCTGTTATTTTATAATATGTTCTTTCTGGACCTTGTTCTTTTTTAGTTTTGCTAATATCAACGTATCCCCCAATTTTCAGTTTCTTAAGAACAATATACGCTGTTACATTACCTGGTTTAAAATTGAACTCTTTTTCTATCTTATTTCTAATTTCATATGGATAAAGTTCACCATCTTTTAATAACGTTAGTATATATATCCAAAGGTTATCCTTTGTGAGGCTTTTTTTGAATCTTTCAAATGGTGATCTAGCCATAAATCTATTTTACAGTATAAAATATTTAAATATACGAATACTATTTTATAATATAAACTAGTAATTGATGGTTTACAAAAGGTAATAAAATGCCTAAGGAAATAAAACTTGCGATCGCTGGAGTGGGAAACTGTTCTTCTTCCTTAATCCAGGGACTGTTTTATTACAAAAACATAAACTCGAATAACGAACTGGTTCCGGGATTGATGCACAATGTTTTAGGAGGTTACGGGGTATCGGATATAAAGCCTGTTGCTGTCTTCGATGTGGATTCACGGAAGGTCGGAAAAGACCTGAGCGAGGCGATTTTCGCGAAGCCGAACTGCACGAAAGTTTTTCAAAAAGACGTCCCTAAGCTGGGCGTTACCGTGATGAGAGGTCCAACCTTGGACGGGGTGGCAAATCACATGGAGGAGTTCCCGGAAGACAAGGCGTTCAGGGTTTCGGAGGAAAAACCGGTGGATGTCGTTAAAATCCTGAAGGAAAAGGAAGTGGACGTTCTCATAAATTACCTGCCTGTTGGAAGCGAGGAAGCCACAAAATTTTATGCTGAATCCGCTCTGAAGGCGAACTGTGCTTTCGTGAACTGCATGCCCTCTTTCATCGCATCTGACCCCAAGTGGGAAAAGAAGTTCAAGGAAGCGAAAGTTCCTGTTGTAGGGGACGACATAAAATCCCAGATCGGGTCAACGATCGTCCACAGGGTTTTGACCAAATTGTTTGCGGACCGGGGGATGAAAATAGATCGCACTTACCAGCTTAATACGGGAGGAAATACGGACTTCCTGAACATGATCGAAAGAACGAGACTCAAATCCAAAAAGATCTCGAAAACAGAAGCTGTCCAGTCGCAAATGCCCAAGAGGTTCAAGGATGAGCACATACATATAGGGCCGAGTGATTACGTTCCTTGGCAGAACGACAACAAGATAGGCTTCATACGCATAGAGGGAAGGCATTTCGGAGACGTCCCCATGGATATCGAACTTCGGCTCTCGGTTGAAGATTCACCGAATTCCGCTGGCGTTGTAATAGACGCCATCAGATGTGTAAAACTCGCGAAGGAGAGAGGAATCGGGGGTGCGCTGATATCGCCTTCTTCCTATTTCATGAAACACCCCCCGCAGCAGTTCCCTGATTCCGTTGCGAAGCACATGGTGGAGGAATTTATTAAAGGGGAAAGAGAAAGATAAATATGGTTCTTTACAAGAAACGTGAAACTTTCTCGAACCTTTCGATTAAAATAGGGATGATTTTTTCGAAGGTGGGTCTTTCCCCCAACCAGTGGACCCTGATAACTATTATACCCACCTTGATAGCGTTGTACTTCCTGATAGAAAAGCAATTCCTGATAGCAGCGGTTTTCTTCATTGTCTCGGCTTTCATTGACCTCGTGGACGGGTCCGTGGCAAGGGTGATGGGAAAGGTCTCGAAATTAGGAGCTTACTTGGATACGATAATGGACAGGTATGTTGAGAGTATAATAGCCTTCGGTCTTCTTTTTTCCGGACTTCCTGGTTTCTACATACCTGCTTATGCGTGGATATTTTTGTACATGATGGGGTCTTACTTAACAAGCTATTCCAAAGCAGCTGCGAAAGAAAAGGAACTCGTTGAGAAGGAGATCAAGGGAGGCCTGCTCGAAAGGGCGGAAAGGCTCATAATACTTTTCGTAGGGATTTTGCTCGCTCATTTCGGAAGGATTTATCTGACCTACATAATAGTGATACTAGCGATACTAACGAACGTGACAGCGCTCCAGAGGATCAGGATCGCAACAAGCAAAAAAACTATTTAACTGGAGTTGGGGAAATATTAAATAATGGTGTATAATCAGGAATTGGCGAATTATATAAAAGAACAGCTGAATTCCGGTCATTCCCTGGAACAAATTAAAAATATCCTGATCCAAAAGGGCTGGCGGGAAGCTGAAGTTAATGAGGCGATCAATTCTGTTCAGCGTGTTCAAAAAGAACATCCAAAAGAAATCCCTTCTGAAGGAGCACCCGGAACACCTTCCAAAGGGAGATCAAAGAAGAAAATTATTCTTTTGATTATCGCTGTTTTAGTTATAGTTTACCTTTTGTTGGTTTTCGGCACTCTTATATTAGCTGTTCTTCTCTATCAGATAGGTATGTTCAATCCGGGAGCCCTTTCATCTCCGCAAGCTATAGGTTTCAATGTCTTCGGGAAACCTTCACATGGTGACTGGGAGTATTCGGGAACTGAATTCAGCATAAAACTTCCTAGCCAGACCTACGACATCGAAATAACACAAGCGACAGCAGAGGTTAAGGGGGTCGGTTCCTGCGACCCGATTACGGACGTTGAGATACCAGCGGGGAGAAACATAGAACTGGATTTCACAGGTTGCGAGGCTTCCACGAGTGGGAGTTCTTACTCTGTTGATATCACTATCAAGTACACGAAATCTGATATGTCCCTGGAAACAGTGGAAACCGGAACCGTCACCGGAGTTGTAGTTTAAATCTTCCTGATTTTTCCCGGGCTGGGTTCGTAACAAATCCCGTCGTTCAGAAGCTCATCTATTGCGCTCTCCAGATCGGTTTCCTTCGCCTTCACCCTCTTTGTGAGCTCGGAGTAGACTATGCCCTCAGGAGATGATTCAATCGCCTGTAGAATTTCCTTTTTCAGAACGCTTTTCTCCTTCCCATCCCCTTCTCCGGTCAGGAATATATCAACAGATTGTTTTTCGAGACCTTTTTCGGTCTCCTCGGGATCCTTCCCTTTGTTCTTTTCCACAAAATCCTTTGCTTTCTTTATTCCCCTTTCCTTGTAAATCAGTTCGAGCCTCCTCAAAAGCTCGAAGTTCGGGTTTTCGATTTTCCTCGCGACCTCGGGTATTACGTACGTTTCCCCCTCGTATTCCCTGACTTTTCCTATAACGTCAATCACGTCCCCGAGTTCAAGGGAATCCAGGGGTTTTGTGGTTTTGAACACCTTCAATCGTATTGTATCGCTCCCGTCGTCTATCGTGACGCTGGCGTAATTTCCATCCTCCGCGATAAACTTCGAAGTGACCGTTCCGAGTATGTGAGCCCTCGATATCTCCTCCCCCTGTTTTGTCTTCACAAAACTCGGCTCAAGCCCTTCCTTCCTCACGAAGGACCCGTTCATTATGTCCCATACATGAACCTTCTTTGCGGTCTGCCTCTCAATCATAGAAAACACTTTGTTAATTTTTGGGTTAAAGTTTTATAAATCATCCC
>JAGMCY010000137.1 GCA_023128965.1 Candidatus Aenigmatarchaeota archaeon
AGGGACGGTGACACTACCTTTGTCTTTCTCCGGAATTACCTTTACACCGATACCTTCCAAATCTTCCTTGAATTTATACAAAGCCCTGTGAACTGACTTTATATTCTGGGCGCCGGTGCAAATTATCCTGCCTGAACTGAAAAGCAAAAAGGCAACCCTGGGATCCTTTATCCTGTAAACGAGACCGGGGAACTGCTCGGGTTCGTATTCGGAATTTTCCAAAGCAACTGCGATTTCTTCCAGATTCAGCTTTGCCTTGATTTTGGAAGAGGCCACAACATTTTCCACTTTTGTTTTGAACTTCTCCGGCACGTCTATTCCGGCTTCCCCTATCTTGTCAACTACTTTATGCATTGCTGTCTTTACGTCCTTAAGATTTTTTGTGCCCGTGCAAACGATTTTTCCTTGGGAAAAAATCAGCGCAGCGGCTCTGGGGTTATTCATCCTGTAAATCAGTCCCGGGAAGGTTTCAGGCTGCCACTCGGTATCCTCAACCTTTTCCAAAAGCTTGTTTAGTGATACGGGTTTGCCGAGAGCCGTAAAAGCAACAATGTTCTGGATTTTAACGCTGAATTCACTTTTCATCGTTATATTTCACACGAACCACCTTAAAGGTTTCGGTTTGTTAAGCAATTCATTTCTCGATTACCTTCTTCCCGCTTTTCTGGGGGACTATCCTTTTCATCGCTTCCGGGAATTTTTTCCCAAGTTCCTTGCCTTTGAAAACCCTGTCGAGGAATATCGTGAGCGCGGCGATCTCCGAATGGGGCTGGCTAGTCACGGAAACATTCCAGTCCGCGATTTTGTAGACTTCGGGAGGAACCTTCTCCCCTCCGATGATTACGAGCAGGTTTTTCTCTTTCCTTACCCTGTCAATCACGTTTTGCACGGGAACCCCGTACATGGTCAGATGCGCGACTTTCCCTTTCCAGTTTTTGATCAAGGACATGTAGTTCTTTTCATAGGACACCTCGAAACTTCCGCCCCACTCCTTCATTACTTTTTTCAAGCTTTCGAGAAGTTTCCGGTCCCTCTCGCCCGAATAAACAATTCCGTTGGCTCCCAACGCTCTCGCTACTAATCCGCAGTGAGTCGAGATCCTCGGGTCTCTCCCTGCCCTATGGCCCAGGCGGAGGATTAATATTTTCATGATAAATCCACATACTCCTCTGTTTCGAATTCGGGCATAGTTTTATTTTGTTTCCTTGTGATTTAAATTTTTGGATATTTTTTTAAATAATTTGAATTTAATTATTAATATGCGAAATGAATTTTTTGTTTTAATTGCAATTTTTTCACTTTTATTGGTTTTTCCATTAGTCTCTGCTAACAGAGGCTCTATGGGTATCCCGATTGGACTAGGTAACGTTCAATTAGAAGAAACTGGTCAGAATGCGATCGTTGCCTGGAATGGAAACGAGGAAATCATAATTTTATCAACTGATATGAAGAGTTCGGAATCAGCATTAGTTCTTGAACTCATCCCTCTGCCTTCGAATCCGACAAAAGTCGAGGAGGGGAGCTCAGAATCATTTACAAAACTTGTGGAAATTATTAATAGAAAAACGAGGGAACTGAGGGAAAAAATTCTCACGGGAACTCAGAGAGGTGAAGTCCCTGGTGTTGAGATAACCTTCCATAAGAAAATTGGTGCTCATGATGTTACCATTGTAAAGGTAAACGATTTAGATTATTTCATAGACTGGGTGAAGGATTTCTCAACGAATCTGGGTTTTGAATACACTGAACTTCCTTCCAATTTCAAAACTACGGTATCTAATTATTTGGACAGGAATATCGATCATTTCGTTTTTGACGTTATCGAGACAAATGAATCCTCACAGACAATAAAACCCCTTATCTACAGATTCAAAAGCGATTACTTGTACTATCCTCTTGAAATAACCGCTACCTCTGATGTTGGTTGGTCTGTTTCAAGAGTCAATGTGTTTCTAATTGCAAAGGGCGTGGTAAATCAAACTGTTATTAGAAACGCAAGACTCTCACCCAGAGCAGGATTTGAATATAGTATGGAGCTTACGGGAGATGAACTCAGAGAAATTAGTCCCGAATTAGAGGATTTATTCAGGTCCGATCCCTTTGTCATGAATGTACAATATTCTGGTCCGTTAAAAATGCTAAACAAAGATTTAATAGTTTATCAAAAAGATATCTCAAAACCACAAGTGTATGACAACAGTCTTATAATTATTATTTCTGTAATAGCTATTTTACTTCTAATAACCGTGATGTATAAATTATAAAAATTTTAAAAAATGATTTTTCGGAGGTTGACATTTTTAAATCACAGCTACGTATCTTAATCATGCTCGTGAAAAACCTAGCTCCCTACGAATCGGTTGACGGGAAGTACGTGGTGAAGTTCAAGAAGCCCGTGCAGAAGTACGCGAAGGGCTACGCTTTTCAGCTGAGGGTTGGGGACCCTTCAGGGGAAATAATGCTGAGGTACTGGGGCGGGGGAAACAAAGAAGATGTTGAAATGCTTTATAATTCCATAAAAAAGGACGATGTTGTTTACGTGGCCGGCGAGACAACCACATTCAACAACCGTATTGCGATAAATATCAACCCCCCCTCAGGGAAGATAACTGTCCTGAAAGCGAGTGAGTACGAGGAATCCGATTTCATCCCTGAGAGCGAGAAGGACACGAAAGAGATGTATGCTGAGCTGACGAGGGTTGCGGATTCCCTCGAAAACAAACATTTGAAAGAGCTCGTGAATTCATTCATAAGGGATTCCGCTTTCTCGGAGAAGTTCATTAAACATCCCGGGGCGATGTACAAGCATCACGGTTGGCTTGGAGGTCTGCTGGAACACACGCTGAATGTGGTGAGGATGTGCGAGTTCCTCAAGAAGATCCACCCCGAGCTTAACCGTGATCTGATGTTAACCGGGGCGATCCTCCACGACATCGGGAAGATCAGGGAGCTCGACGTCACCACGCATATTCGCACGTCCGTGGAGGGCATGCTTATCGGTCACCTGGCGCTCACGTACGAGGAAGTCTCGAAGAAGATGGACCAATTGAAAACCCCCGAAGACCTCAAGCTCAGGGTCAAACACCTCATCATAAGCCATCACGGGAAGATAGAATACGGCTCGCCGAAACAGCCCGCGATCCCGGAAGCGCTTGCGGTGTACATGGCTGATCACCTGGATTCGAAGATAACGGAAATGCTCACCCACATAAAGAGGGCGGAGACAGAAGACGATTACATCTACGTTTCGGATTTCGGGCCTATTTATTTG
>JAGMCY010000138.1 GCA_023128965.1 Candidatus Aenigmatarchaeota archaeon
TGTAAGGGTCTTTTTAAGTTTCGGGTCATTCTGGGAACTCAGGGTTATGTCAAAACTGGTTTTACCTTCAAATTCCGGGTACGCGGACAAGATAACGCTCTCCTCCTCACCGGATTCGACCATTACACTCTCCTGGCTCGGCACAACCCAGTCCGGTAAACTTATCGAGTACTTGTCGCTCGCAGTCCCTAGATTCGTTATGGTAAGCGAGAATTTCGAGGATCCTCCCAGACAAGCAGAAGCCTCTGTGGGCTGGAGGCTGGCATCAAGATCATAACACTTTTTAACATTAACCTGGGTTTGTTTCTCGTCCTTTGCGTACGATTCCTTTGATTCCGCCTTAACGGTTATCCTCCCGCTCTCTTCCGGGGACGTTACATTCACTGATATCTCCCCGGTCTCCCCTGATCCTATTATTAAGGTTTCCTGGTAAATTTTCTCGTCCCATGAACGAGAAATGGTTATTTCGAATTCCTCCGCTTCCTTTCCATTGTTCGTGACCCCTACAACGTATTTGAATTCAGCGTCCTCGCATATCTCTATCGTCTCATCCACTTCGATAGAAACATCGTGACACCTCAGAACCTCGACTTCGAGGTCTACTGAGTTTTCGAAATCCCCGTCCATTGTCTTGGCATTAACCTTTACCGTGTATAGCCCTGGCTTGGCAATCGGGGGGTTTATCCAGAAAGGTATATCCTCGCTCTCCCCTGAACCTATAGAGGGCGTGTTAGGTGGTATGAAGCCGTTGTCAGGGGTTTTCCATCCCTGGGGCAGCTCAAGGGAAAGCAAATACGTATGTGTCTCGTCATCGTTGTTGGTGAGCGTTAAATAAAGGGTTGGTTCACCGGAACCGGGACACTTGTCAACTTTTTGATCCGAAAGCTCAATCCCTATGTTGTAAGCGCTCACATTAGGAACTAAAATAGCAACGAATAATGTGAACAAAGCCGCCAGCATCAAAGACTTTCGCATTCTTTAACCACCATTAATTAATAGTTTGTATACTTTTTAGTGGTTAATTTTAAATACGTTGCGTGTTAAAGAAAAACGAGTGAAATTACCTATTCCTGAAATCTTCCCCGTAGTTCGGATAACTTCTTACCGGTCCTGCCGGAGCCCCGTAGACGTGCTCTTCGTAGGTTTTGCCCTTGAACCTCCCCGAAACGAAGTAGAGCGCTGCCAGGAAAACCATCACGAACACGATTCCGAGACCTATCAGCCAGTTACTCTGCGTGAAGCTTATCAGGCCTGTTAAACCGTTCAGCTCGCCTTCTTCCTCTTCGCTCACAGGAGCAACGTAAAGCTCTATATTCTCTTCGAAGGTTTTTCCGTCCGTTCTGACCTCCACCGTGAATTCGTAATTCCCGACTTCCTTCGGAACAATGTATACGTAAACCCTTTCCCTTCCCTCTATCTCGACCTCATCCGGGTAGTTCGCCCAGTTTTCAGGCAGGCCATCGACAGATATTTCGAACGTCGCTAGTTCCGGGCTCTCTATTACAACTTCCAAAACCTTGCCCGAATTCACCTCGATATCAAGCGATGTCGGCCCTATAAAAACGTTAGTTTCGGTTATCCCCGGTTCTTCCCCCTCTTCCTCTTCAGGGATGAAAACCTGGGATTGTACGGGGAAAACCGTCATTTCCGTGAATTTCGTGACGTGCTCGCTGCACGGGAGATAACTTTCCACCATGATGTCGTGATCTCCGACGGGCAGCGGGAATTCGAACCTCTTTTCCGCTTTCTCCCCTCCGCTAAGGTATTCTGTGTATTCATCCTCAAGTGAACCGTCAACGTAAAGCTCGATGGTGAGAGTTCCTGACCTCTCGCCTGTGTTCTCAACCTCTATTTCCACCCATCCTTCCTGTCCTTCTGTCAAATACGAATAGTAATCGAACCTGTTAACGGATATTTCGCATCCGTCTCCTTCTCCTGGTTCGAATTGACCGCTAATACTATTGGAAGCGTGAACAGAGTTGTGCTCTTCATCGTAAACCGTTGCTTCGCATTTAATAGTGTAGTATTCATCCACCGCCAAATTTATATCTGAAACCGTCTCATCACTCCTGCCGCTGACGGAAACTTTTTCAGTAGTGAACAACTCACCATTCAAATACCACTTGAACTTAACATACTCCAGATCCCCGTCCCTGTCAAACACGTCTATCCAGCACTCGAAGTTAATGTAGCTAGTGTAGTCGTCCACAAAAATATCAATATCATCTATCTCCGGGTCATGTCCACGCCCGCCGTAACCATCGTAACCGTTCACCCGTATCACGATGGGATTGCTCCATTTCGATTCTAGATTCTCGTTATCCTTCACCTTAACCATTGCGTAATAGGTTCCCGGTTCTGAATACGGATGGTAGGAATAAGGAGAAGAATCCGGAAGCCATGCAGATTGTTCCCCGTCTCCGTAATCGAATTTATACTGCAAAATGTAACCGTCCGTGTCGTATGACCTAACGCCTGAAAAATACACCATATCATCCGCGTCCACATAATAGTTGTTCACCGTGAGTATAGCGATGGGTTTTTTGTTCTGGGTGTAGGGAGTGTACGGAGGATAAGGAGGAGCGGGCTGAGGACCGGGCTGGGGACTGGATTGATCTGAGATGACAGCGGTAAGCGAATATTTGCTGTCTTTCGTTCCGTACGCATCGTACACGTTCGCGATACACTTTATCCAGTCTCCCGGATACGTGTAGCCCGAACCGAGCGTATCGGTCGCGAGATCGCTCGATCCTTCCATGTTCTTGGCAGCGGATCTCACTATTCTCCCGTTCCTTTCCCACTGGAATAAAACATAGTCAAGATTATCATCCGAGTCCGTCGCGAAGACGGAACACGTCAAATCTTGCTGAGGGTTGGGGTGTCTTGGGGTAATATCCACGTAGGACACTGTAGGCATAGAATTAGCCGGTGTGCTTCCTACGCGGACAGCATGAGTTGCGAAATCGTACGCTCTCTCGAAGTCGTACGCCCTCGCTTGGCAAACAATGTAATCATAAGCTTCCGTATAACTTGAATCGAGCGTATCACTCGTCGAATCGCTCGAGCCGTAAACCAATCGCGTGTTCTCCCTGGTCAAAGCCCCGTTCACGTACCATTTGAAATCAACGTAATCAAGGTCTCCGTCAGAATCCGATACATCAACAGAACAGGTAAGATCATTATACTTCGTTGGGTTATCAGGGTCAATATCAACCGAATTTATCACGGGCGGGCTGCCAGGCAAGGCCTGCGCATTCGCCAACG
>JAGMCY010000139.1 GCA_023128965.1 Candidatus Aenigmatarchaeota archaeon
TTGTAAGGAAGATTGAAAAAAAAGGTCCTCGTAAAGAGGAATCTAAATCCCGCAGGGAGCAGAAGAGAAAGGGCAGGAGGAAGAAAGAAGGGAGCAGGAAAGGTAAGGCGTATTCTAAAAAATCAAGCAAGACTCACTGGATGGAAAAGGTAAGGCCGTTGAGAAAACTGCTGAGGGAACTGAGGGATTCCGGGAAGATCAAAAGGAATGATTACAGGAAGCTCTACTCCATGGTGAAGGGAGGGGCGTTCAGGAGTAAAAAGCATCTGCTTTACCATCTCAAGGAGAAGGAACTCATAAAAAGGAAAAAAGGTGTGAAAGGTGAGAAGAAGTAGGAGACGAACCCCTCATAGGAGGAAAAGGGAAGGGAAAACTGATTACAGGGTTAGATTGAGTCTGCTCAAATCGAGAAAGCCCAGACTCGTGGTGAGGAAATCCCTGAACAACGTAATCTGCCAGATAGTGAAGTTCGATCCGGAAGGCGACAGGGTCGTTGTTTCCGCCGACTCCAAGGAACTGAAAAAATTCGGGTGGAAATTCCACTGCGGGAACGTTCCTTCTGCTTATCTCACCGGATTACTCTGCGCCGAGAAGGCGAAGAAACACAAGGTAAGCGAAGCTATCCTTGACATCGGTTTGTACGAATCAACACCCGGAAACCGTTTGTATTCGGCCTTGAAGGGGGCGGTTGACGGGGGTTTGGAGGTTCATCATTCCGAAGACGTACTTCCTAAACCGGAAAGGCTCGCAGGTCAGCACATCTCGGAATACGCGGGGAAATTGAAATCCTCGGGCCCGACCAAATACAGAAAGGTTTTCTCTTCTTATAAGAAAAGCAAGCTGGATCCTAAAGACATGCCGAAAATATTCGAGCAGACCAAAAAGAAAATTTCCGGAGCCAAAGAGCGAAAGAAAAAGGCGAGTTCTAAATCGAAAAAATAAACGGAAAACCTTAATTAACGAAATCCCAATTAATTATTATGAAGGGTCCGATTTTGCTTTTTTTGATGCTCTGGATTTTCTGGGTGCTCTTGGGCGGAATGAGTTATGAGGATATCGTGATAGGTGGCGTAATCTCAGCGGCCATATCCGCGGTTTTCGGCTACTTCTTTTTGAAGGAGGCGACAACGGGTTACGTCAAGGGTTTTTTCATTTTCCTTTTTTACATCCCCTATTATGTTTACCATGAAATCCTCGATGTTTTTGACGTTTCGTACAGAATTTTAACGGGAAAGATAAACCCGGGAATAGTCGAAATTCCGCATTCGCACACGCACGATTGGGGGATAACCGTTCTTTCGAACTCGATAACGATGATGCCGGGGACGCTCACGCTCGAAGCCGAGCCCAACAGGATTTTTATCCACTGGCTTAACATGAAGAAGGACAGACACAAGGCGATAACCAGGTTTCAGAGGGTTTTGAAGAGGATATGGGATTGACATGATAGAATACGTGGTGTTCCTGCTTGTGGTCGCGGTCTTCATCGGTTTCGTTAGGTTGGCTAAAGGACCGACCATTCCGGACAGGGTGTTGGTTGCGGACACCATAAATTCGTTAGTGATAGGCATAATAGTTCTGGTTTCCCTGTATTACGCCAACGATATGTTAATTGACATAGCGATTGTTTACGCGATGCTATCCTTTTTGGGGACGCTCGCGGTATCGAAATACATAATAGGGAAAGAAATGCATGAATAGGTGAGAGAATGATAGGTTTAATGCTCATGTTTGTCGGGGGGATTTTCGCCATAATCGGTTCTTTAGGGCTCGTCCGCTTCCCGGATGTTTACACCAGGTCGCACGCCCAGACCGTTGTGAACGTGGGGGGAGTTATTTTTATCCTGCTGGGTGTGATGATCGACAATTTCTTTTCAACTCTTTTCATCAAGGCTTTATTCTTGATAATATTCATTTACGTTACTTCTCCTGTCGGAACGCACGCGATAACGAAGGCCGCGTATCTTTCCGGGGTCAAGCCAAAAGCGAAGAAGGACGAGTGGAAAAATTTTAAAAAGTAAGGATATCAAAAGGTTACTATGTTCGGTTTCCTCAAGAAAAAGCTTTCGGAGTCGGTCGAAAAGCTCAGCGAGAAGATCAGGAAGAAGGAAGTGGAAGCTCCGGTTGAGAAGATAGAGGAAGTGAAAAAACCGGTTGAGAAACCAAAACCTGTAAAGGTCAGGAAAGGGGTGAGGCCAGAGAAGAAAGGGTTTCTCGCAAGGTTGAGGAGAAAACCGGAAGAAGAGAAAAAGCCGACCCTGAAGGAGAGGGTTGTGGGGAGGGTTTTGGAAAGGGGGGTTTCCGGAAAGGATATCGATTCCCTTTTCGAGGAGATGGAATTCGGTCTCATAGAGGCGAACGTTTCCCTGGAGACCATGGATTTCTTGAAGGATAGGATGAAGGAATACTTAGTTGGTAAACAATTGAAAAGGGGTGGGATAGAGAAAGAAGTGAGGAACACGCTCGAAAAAATTCTCGTTGAGATATTCGACCAGGGTGAGGTTGGACTTGAAAAGCTGGCGAAATCCAAGAAGCCCGTTTGCATCGTTTTTCTCGGTTTCAACGGCTCGGGGAAGACCACATCAATCGCGAAACTCGGTAAATACCTGACCAGCAAAAAATTCAAGGTCGTGTTGGCAGCGGGGGACACGTTCAGAGCGGCCTCCATTGAGCAGCTCGATGTTCACGGAAACAGGCTCGGGCTGAAGGTGATAAAACACGATTACGGGGCGGATTCAGCAGCTGTCGTGTACGACGCGAAAGAGCATGCGAAAGCGAAGGGGATCGATTTCGTCCTCGCGGACACCGCAGGGAGATCTCATGCGAATAGAAACCTCATGGATGAGCTGAAAAAGATCGTGAGGGTGAACAAGCCGGATCTCAAAATCCTGGTGATGGATTCCCTGACAGGGAACGACCTCGTGGAACAGGGGAGGAACTTCGATGAAGCGGTCGGGATAGACGCGATGATATTCACGAAAGTCGATGTCAACGAGAAGGGAGGAGGCATGCTTTCTGCTTGTTACGCAGTCAAAAAGCCGATTCTTTACATAGGATTAGGTCAGGAGTACGGGGACATAGAGATATTCGACGCGAAGAAATTCGTTAAGGATCTGATGGGTGGGTAATCACCTCTTCCAGAACCTTTTCGTTCTTGCGAACTGTTTTTCCGCTTCGAGGATCTCCTTTAGGAGATCCCTACCCTTAACTCCCTTTCTCAGGATTCTGGAGGCTGTTTTTACGCCGACTCCCCTGCCGGCGAGGGCGAGTATCGCATCCTTTCCGTGCGCCAGTATCAGGCTCGCGGAATCCTCCATTTCACGGAGGTATTTCTCCTCTTCCTTCGTGAGCTTCCCGCCCTTCAGTGATTTCTTTACGAGTTTTTCCGCTTCCATTACGTATGCATAAGGAACGTAAGCTATGAGCCTCGCAGAACATTTTCTGCACTTCAGGGTTCCAGCCAAGTTCTTTATGCTGCTTGAGAACAAGAGCTCACCACAATTAACGCATATCAGACCCATTTTTGTCGAAAGCAATCGTTTTTCAAAGGCCTTTAATATCTCCTTGTCGGGCTTTCCGGGAGCGACTATTTCGTATCGCTTGCTCAGGCCGTATTCTCCCAGAGGGGATAAACCTGATTTGAAGTGAATCTTGATTTTCCCTGATTTTATTTCCCTCAACGTTTTTTTCGCTTTGTGAACGTCAAGCTTCTCCTGGAAGATTTCATTGAAGGCCTCGATGTACGGGGGGAGTTTGAAGTAAACTTCGATTATTTTCCGGATGTAAGCCTTCCCGTAATCAGCCTGCCTTCCTATCATGCCTAACCTCTGGGCAACGTGGATAAATCGCCATGTAAAGAGCTCGCCGCCCGGGAGGGTGATCTCGAGGATCCCCCGGATGGTTTCAGGATCTATCTTTTTGAAAGTGTCGAGAACGTCTTTGTACTGGTAACCGGGGAGCTTTATTATAATCCTGTAGGGGTCCGTCTGCAAACCCACGGAACCGAGCTTGTTCGTGAGCAGCGTTGAGAGGACTCTTCCTATTGTTTCGTTCACCAACGAACCGAAGAGCGAATGTATAACAACGTAATCCTCCCAGTACTCGATGAGGATTTTCTCGTGGTCGGGGACGAATCCGTATTTGACCTGTTTTTCAATCGTTTTCAGCATTTTGTTCGCCACGTCCCTGGTTATCGGATATTCTTTCGTGATTTCCTCAATTATCTTTTCCTTTTTGTTTCCGTTTTTTATCATATCCGATATTTTCTTTCTGAGAATTCCAACTTCTTGTGCAACATCGAAAGGAACCGGGATGAGCTCGCCCTCCCATGCAGGGATCGCCGCACGGATGTTTTCCTCGGGTTCGGCAAGGATCGATTTCTCGCGAACGTCAAGTATCCTCCAGGCCTGGCCTTTCACGACAAAGGAGACCCCTGGCCTCCCGTGTAGAGCTATGAACTCCGCATCGAGCGTCCCGACCGGCTTGTTCGTGACAACGTCTATTATCCTGTAGTTCTTCACGTCGGGGATCGTGGAGAGATTCTGGTAATAGTAAAGCCACGAGGGCTTCCTCCTCCTCAAAGGGACGTAATCATCGAATTTCGAACCCACCCAGATGTATCCTAACTTCTGCATGAGTTCCGCGACCTTTAGAAACTCTTCCTTTTTCAGATCGCGGAAAGGATACGCTCGTTTTATGATCTTGTATGCCTTGTCAAGCGGGATTTTATATTCTTCGAGGGAGAGACCCACTATCTGGTGGCCGAGGACGTCGAGGGATTTTGAATAAATTTTAGTGGGCTCTATCTTGCCTTCCAATCCCAGTTTTGCGATCACGCTCGATTCGAAAGAATCGTCGGAATCCGTTGATATTATGATCCCGTTCGAGATCTCCGAAACTTTATGGCCTGACCTCCCGACCCTCTGCAGGAGCTTCGCCACCTGCCTGGGAGACATGTACTGCAGAACGAGGTTTATCGACCCTATGTCTATACCGAGTTCCAGCGAGGACGTGCATATCAGGGATTTTATCTTTTCCTGCTTGAACCTCTCCTCCGCATCTATGCGGACTTCTTTAGAAAGGGAGGAATGATGGGTCTCGATAGGCAAAGATTTGTCAAGCGCATGGAGCCTTGAGGAGAGGACTTCTGAAAACTCCCGAGTGTTGGTGAACGCCAGAACAGACCTGTTTTTCTTTATCAGCTCCTCTATCCTTCTCAGGCGGGCGGACGTTTCGCGGCCAATGAAAATTTTTTCTGAAATTTCAGAATCCTGATTCTCCGGTTTAGGGGATTCCACCCGTACTTCAATGTTCCCCTTTTCGAACGTGTTCACAATTTCGCAGGGCTTTCCCGCTGTAAGGAATTCCGAAACCTTTTCGGGTGAGCCGACTGTCGCTGACAAACCGACTATCTGGATTTTCTCCTTTTCTTTTATTATTTCCTTTAACCTTTCCAAGGCAACAGAAAGCTGGATTCCCCTCTTGTTCCCCACGAGTTCGTGTATTTCATCCACAACGATCCATCTGACGTTTTTCAAATGTTCCCTTATCCTCTTCCCGACCAGTATCGCCTGGAGTGTTTCAGGGGTCGTGATGAACATGTCGGCAGGATTCGCGGCCTGCATGGAACGTTCGTATTGGGAGGTATCGCCGTGGCGAACGCTCACCTCGAAATCCAGCTTTTCAGCCCACCAGAGGATTCTTTTCAGCAGATCGCGGTTCAGGGATTTTAAGGGAGTTATGTAAAGTATCGAAATCGGTTTCATCCCTTCCTTTTCCCTGTCCTTTACGAATTCATCAAATATCGGGAATAGGACGCTCTCCGTCTTTCCTATACCTGTCGGGGCGATTAAAAGCGTGTTTTTACCGCTGACTATCGGCGGGATTCCCTTCTCCTGTATGGAAGTAGGTTTGACGAAACCTCTCTCCTTTATGACTTCCTGCAGTTCTTTCGAAAAAAATCTCCAGACCATGGAACGCACACCTTCCGAAACGAACGATAGACCTACGTACATGAAATGTACGTAATACGGAACATCCACCGACGTATACGAAGTATACGTCATACGACCGATATAGCTTCGTCTTCTCGGCGCTATATATACAGATAAATAGTCTTAAAAATGTCTATCTGGTCACAAGCAAATCGGATTTCGTGATTATCCCGCGTATTCGACCTTTCTCCGAAACCAGGACAGCGGAGTGTATATCGAGAAGAGGGGGAAGAATCTCTATCGTGTCGCTGGAATCAACAACAGGAAAAGGTTTGTCAAGAATGTCCTTCGCTTCCATGTGATCGAGGTTCTTGTCCATGTTGTGGAGGAGCGTGGCTTCGCTTATCACCCCTACCTGCCTCTCCCCTTCGAGGACAGGCAACTGGGAGAAGCCGGATGATTTCATGACGGCTATTATTTTCTTTACCGGAGTTTCCGGCCTGACTGACATCACCCTGCTCATCACTTCGGAGCATCTTACGATTTTCTCCCTTTTCGAGAGGATGAGTAGGATTTTGTTGACAGTGGAAAGCCTCGGGTCGACCTTTTCATTCTCTATCTTCGCTATGTGTGCCTGCGAGATTCCCGCCAGTTTCGCGAGCTCTGTCTGCGATAAACCCCTTTCCGTCCTTAACTTCTTGATGTAATCTCCAGTCACGATCATATTCCCATCAGTTATAATTTTAAACAGTTAGATATAAGAAGATATATAAATGGAGAATAACAATAATTCTTATCTATTCGAAATTTGAGGTGGTGTTTATGACTAAGGAAAGGATTTTGCTGACATCGGAAAGCGTGACAGAAGGTCACCCGGACAAGATGTGCGACCAGATCTCCGATGCGGTACTCGATGCAATTTATGCGAAAGACCCTAACGCCAGGGTTGCCTGCGAATGCGGGACGAAGAACGGAGGTGTAACGGTTTTCGGTGAGATAACCACGTCAACTTATATTGACATACCGCACATTGTCAGGAAAACAATAAAGGATATAGGGTACACGAAGGCCGAGTACGGGATAGAATACGAGACGTGCACGGTCTGGGTCCAGATTACAGAGCAAAGTCCTGATATAGATGTGGGGGTTTCGGAAGGAAAAGGAACTCACAAGGAACAGGGAGCAGGAGACCAAGGGATGATGTTCGGCTACGCATGCGATGAGACCCCTGAGTTGATGCCGCTTCCCATCACGCTCGCTCACAAACTGGCGATGAGAATGGCAGAGTTAAGGAAGAAAGGCGAAATCAAATGGATGAGGCCTGACGGGAAGTCGCAGGTTACGATCGAATATGATGAGAAGGGGAAACCACTTAGAGCGGACGCGGTTGTGGTTTCTACACAGCACAATGACAACGTGGATTACGAGATAATAAGGAAGGATATGATAGAAAAGGTGATAAAGCCTGTTTGTGAGGACTGGATAGACAGGGACACGAGGTTTTTTGTGAACCCCACAGGGACCTTCGTCCGTGGAGGTCCTTATGCTGACGCGGGACTTACGGGAAGGAAGATAATAGTTGATACATATGGAGGGATAGGGAAGCATGGCGGGGGGTGTTTCTCCGGGAAGGATCCTTCAAAGGTCGACAGGTCAGCGACCTACATGGCGAGGTACATAGCAAAGAATATCGTAGCAGCGAAACTTGCGAGGAAATGCGAGATACAATTAGCGTATGCGATTGGTTATCCTGATCCCGTATCTGTGAATATCAACACATTCGGGACAGGGAAGATATCCGAAGATAAAATCTCCACCCTCGTCAGGAAACACTTCCCTTTGAAACCCGCTGGTATAATCGAACACTTGAAACTCCGGAGGCCGATATACAGGAAAACCGCCTGTTACGGGCATTTCGGAAGGGACGATCCGGACTTCACATGGGAGAAAACAGACAAAGCGGAGATTCTCCGGAAAGAAGCGAAGTTGTAAAAGAATCTTTTCTTTTTATTTTTATAAGAAAAAATATCAGTATGAACTTTCAACTTTTGATATTTTTGGCGAATTTAATTCTCATACTGGTCTTTTTCTCATTGATCATAAAACACGTAAAAGCAGGGTTTAGAAAAATAGGGAGAAACACGTTGATACTGCTCTTTTTGATATTTTTAACAGGCCTTGCCCTGAGGATACCAATTACGCCCTCCCACATGATGACGGATGAATATT
>JAGMCY010000014.1 GCA_023128965.1 Candidatus Aenigmatarchaeota archaeon
CCGACGGGCTCGCCCCTGGCTAGGCTCTTCGTCCCCTTGTAAACCGCCTTCGCTATCCTCTCTACGAGGGGGAGCTGCATCTGGATTATTAACGCTATCTGGTAGGATTTCGTCTGCTTTATGAGCTCGACGTAATGCCTTACTATCTTGGCTATCATGTGCATTTCAATCCCTCCGGCCAGACCCATCTGTATGTTCGTCTTTCTCTCCTCGTCCATTTTTGGGGCGACCTGGTTGACAAAGTAGCAGAACCTCTGCTTCTCGTTCTGTATGATGATATCGAATTTCTTGACCACCCCGTATGGGTCAAGGGAGACCGGTGGTATCACGAAAAACTCGAAGAAGTTTGTGACAGAGTCCTTTATTTTCCTAGTGGGGGTTTTCGATATCTCGTTTATTAGGAATTTTTTTGCACTGTCCGACATGGCTTCCAGTTCTTCTGCTGTCCTCTCGATCTTCCACATTATCTGGGATAGCATGAGCCGGGGATAGAAAAAGAAGAACATTCCCCAGAATGCCAACATGACAAGCCATGAAATCCAATTGTCTCCACCGCCAATCAATTGAAAGAGAACATCCATACCCTATCATTTGGTTAACTTATATTTATAAATTTTCCGAATCAGCCTAATTTAAATATTTTATATAGGATAGTTAAATATTAGACGTGGTCCTCATGAAGAAAATAATAACGGTGGTTTTGGTGGTTTTGTTATTGTCCGTGATTGTCGCCCAGCCCGTGAGGGCTGAAGGCCTGCTCTCGGATTTTTTCGAGATGATTAAAAAATGGTTCGAGTCCTCACCTTTAGGAAACCTGTTTTCAATGCCCGTGAAGAGGATTGAAATGATAAAACTGAGTTTCCACCCTGAAAGTTTCGAGTTTGACTCGAATGATTTTGTTAACATAAGCACGAACACGAGCGAGGTCTTGAACTTCAAAGGTAACATAGGGATCGACATGGGAAACAAAATTCTGGTCTTGAAAGAATCGGGAAGTACGCTTTCCATAAAGGAAACCCTGGGGACGATAAACATAGAGGGTCTGAAATTGAATTCCCTGGAACTGAAAGACATGAAACTCGCTCTGACTTCAGGCAACTGGAATGAAACAACGGAAAACGGGTCCGTCACTATAAAGGATTTTCTGGGGAATGCAGTGGTGAAGGAAGGGGTAATAGAACTCGAGGGGAATGTCTCGAAATTGATCAAAGCGTGAGGGTTTATTTCTCTTTGCCTGCCCCCATCTCAACTATCTTCGCGTAGGCAGGTCTCGTCACGAGGATTCCAACCAAAACCCCCACTATCGTGGTTATCGCGAATCCTCTAACGAGTCCCACGCCTATCATCATCAGGGGAACCATTGCAGCAATGGTGGTGGATGCCGAACCGAAGATTATGAAGAAAGCGCGTTTGATCTTTTCCTTGATAGTGTAAAGTATTTTCTTTTCCCTCCCTCCTGCCAGGGTTTCGTCCGCTATGACTATCATGTTGTCCACCCCGATTCCTATTGCCGCTATGATCCCGCCGATCGCCGGCAGGTCGATTGTCCATGTGAGAAGCCCTAACAAGGGGATGAGTAACGCTCCAAACCATGCAATCGGGTCTATCTCGTATTTCTTCAACCACGCCGCTGTGATTAGCAGGAAATTCAATATCAGAACAGGACCCCATATGAACCAGTCGTTGTTCGCTGCTATGCCAAGTATTATCACAACCTCTGAAAACCCTATGAAAACCAGGGGGATCGCCACCCTTAACTTCCGATATCTAAAGAAAGTTATGACCAAAACCACTATCGCCGCCAAACCTGCCGCGTATATCGCGGGGATGATGAAACCCCTTCCGAGGGTGGGGGATATGACGCCAACGGAAACAGTTTCGAGGCTGACCGGAAGCGCACCTGACCTGAGGATAGTTTGAAGGTTCAGTTTTTCTTTCAAAGCGTCCTCCTTTGTTTCGCGGGATCCGGTTATCTGCGGGGTGGTGTAAACCTTTCCTCCCAGAGTCGAGGCTATCCTGAGATCCGAAACCAACTGGTTGTCAAGATAAAGGAAAATGCGCGAATCCTTGAGGTAGTATTCGCCGGTGTTAAGATCAAGTTGTGAGGGGATTCCTGA
>JAGMCY010000140.1 GCA_023128965.1 Candidatus Aenigmatarchaeota archaeon
CTCCCGGCAAATTACATTTTCACCTGCCCGCTCACACTGAATTCGAGATCCCTTGCTTTGAAAACGATAAATACGAGCGTGGACACGCAGTACAGCGAGCATGGAAAAGAGAAACTCTCCGCCAAGCTCTCTTCGGAAGTTCTGGAACTAGGGGATGAGCAGACAGTTTACGTGCAGGCAGAGGGATTGGGAATTAATGCATGGGTAGGGATAGTTGCTGAAAATGAACATAAAAAATACCTGGTTGACTATGGAGACTTCATGACATCGTTAACATTCGTCCCTGAGAAATTAGGGGAAAACTCAGTTTTTGTATACACTTCTGAAGGCGAGGTCGTAACCCTCGGATACGAAGTGAAGAGTTCGCTTTCCATCGCCATCGAAGATTTTTACGTTCCCGAATACTTTAAGATAGGGGAAAGTAAAAACATCTCTGCGTACGTCGTGAACAAGGGAAAATCCGAAGAAAACGTCCATTTTAACATGAACGTTGACGGGGAGGACAACTTTGCGAATTTCCTGCTGAAAGACAAGTATCTGGTTTCGCTTCCAGTTTCTTTCCAAACCCCTGGGACGAAAACTATAAGGATCGAGGTTTCCGGGGCTGGAACGGACCTCTCCGAAACAAGGATAATCGAGGTTTACATAGAGCCCGTGGTCCATTTCGATACGGCTTACGAGGACGGGAAGGGGATTCTCAAGCTCGATGTGAGGAATTCTAAAATAAAAAACGTGACAATCCGAATCGGCGGGACCGAGAAAAAATTAAATACGATTTCAGGACGGAAAGATATTGATTTCCCGCTCGCCCCCGGGGAATACGTGATGACGATATCCTGCTCGGACATAGCGGGAAACCCCCACGAAATCTCCGAGACCATTGAATTCCGGGAGAAGAACATTTTCGAGATAATCCTCGACGCGATAAATTCCTTTATAGAGCAGATCATGGGATTTTTTAGTTCTTGAGAAATGCGTCTACTTCATTTCTATTTTCACAAAGGTTTCTGCGATTCTTTTTATTAGCATTGTAAAGAGACCCCATGCGAAAGGTAACCAAACCGGGATTCCTAAAAATGTGGGGTTCGTGTACTGCCAGACTCCGAAATGAACGCAAAAAATTTCAGTGATTAGACCGATTATCGCGCCTGTCACGAAGAAATACATGTCGTGTTTTTTATGCCAGAATTTAATCCCGATCGCCAATATGATAATCAGCAGGGCTGTGAGTAAAAGATTATTCATGTAGAATAAGACTGTTGTAGTTATACCAGTGCAAAAAAGAATGATCTCGAGAACCAGTTCCTTACCCGTTTCCTCTGTGATACGCATATTTATGATCTAAACGCGGATCATATAAAAATTAATGGACCGGTCGGGATTTGAACC
>JAGMCY010000141.1 GCA_023128965.1 Candidatus Aenigmatarchaeota archaeon
GAAGGCTTCGCTTCTTTAACGGTTTCTCTCCCTTTCATCTTGCTCTCTATTTCATCGAGTTTTGCGAGATTTGCCTTCTTCATTTTTTCGTATTCCTCTTCCGAAATCGTCCCGCTCTTGAATTCTTCCTCCATCGATTTCATCAGCATTTCTATTTCCCCCTTCTGTAATTTGAATTCACCGATTTCATCCCCCGCTGTAGGCGCAGCTGCGGCTGGAGCAGCAGTCCGCATGGCCGCCCTGAACGATTCTAAATCATCCTTTGTCACGAAATACGCGGCTTTCGTGTTGATATCATCAAGGTTTTTCATCACCTCGCTCAGCAAATCATCCATTCGATCTTGCTTCGCGCGGTAGAGCATGAATTCCTCCATCCTCTTGCTGAGTTCAGCGTAAATCCCCTGGATTTTGTCAAGCATTTTCTGGTTGTTTCTTTCGATAGTCTGCATGCTCATCAATTTTTCCGTTGCTTCGTTGCTTATTTTAACAACATTTTCCAGACTTCCGATATCTTGCAATAGTTTTTCTATTCTCTTCAGCATCTCCCCGAACTCCCCTGTAGTCTCCTCAAGTTTGGTCACCCTCAGATTCTGGTTGCTGATTTCCTTATCCCTTCTGCCCAGTTCCATTATTAACTTTTCTGGTTCGACCTTGTTCATAACATCCATAATTTTCTCCAGCTTCACCTCCTCTTCCTTCATGGAGGCCTCCCTCCCGTAAACCATGGTTCGGATCTCAGCAAGTCCTTCCACGATCCTCTGGACCTTTTCATCAGAAATCTTTTCCCCCTCTCTTATGGTTTCGATCAGTGCCTTCATCTTCTCCGTTTCTATATCGAACCTGGCGAACTTGTTCTTTATCTCGAGCAAATCCTTCTCCGTTATTTTCGTCCCGATTTCCTCCACCATCTCCTTTACCCTCTCGGCGAGATCCACCTCGAGTTTTTTAAGATCCTCAGAGCTCACCACTTCCTTCTTTTTTGGTTTTTCCTTCACCCTTTCCTCAACAACAACAGGAAGGGCGGCAGGCTCTGGAGCCAGAGCTGGGACTTCGGGTGGCGCTTCCATTCTAGGTTCAGCTTTGGGAATCTCCGTTTTTGGCACAGCCCTGGGAACTTTCGCTTCTTCCTTCCTCAAAATCTCTATCTTCTTGTTTATCCCTTCCAGCTTCTTGGCATTCCTGGATTTGATATCGTTGTAATCCTCCTCAAGAATCGTCGCCTCGGTGTAAGCATCTTCGAGCGAAGAAAGCAAAGCCTGTATCTCATCTCTCTGGCGCATTAGTTGTTCAAGGCTTTCCATCGGCATGGGAATTTCCTTCGCCTTTCCCTCAGAAATTTCCTTTTTTTCTCGCTTCTTTACCCTACCCCTTTTCACCCTTCTCCCCATAATAATTAATTAAATGCAATCAAATAAATAGATGTAATCGAATTACGCTTCTTTACGCTTTTAGCCTGGCTTTCAGTGATTCTATGTAGCTCTCCGCCATCGCGAACTGCCCTGCCTTCATCTTGTCCTTCGCTAGGTTAAGCTCGATCTCTATGTCCGTGGTGTCGACCTTCCTCGCCTTCATTGCCTCGACATCTTCCTCTATCTTCTCTATCTCTTCCTGCACTTTCAGGTACTTCTCTATTTCCTTATCCGTTAACCTTCCTGTATCGTGCAGAAGCGGCCGGAAGGAGATGAAGTACGGTTTACCCTCGTTGAATGCTGGATTCTGGACCAAAGCTGTACCTGTCGTTAGTTTTACGACTTTAGATGCGTAGTCCGTTCCGTACTTCGTCTTCACCCTTCCTATATCTCCCTCATACTTCGTCCTCAGCTGGATTTCGGTAGCTATGTTCGCACGTATCGCTCCCCTGAAGTCCATGAGAACCTGAGATATCATGAACACCCCGATCCCCCACTTCCTGAACTCTCGGCATGCCCGTTCGAGTGCTATATATCCTCCCTTACCTCCGTACTTCGGAAGCAGCCTGTGGACCTCATCGTAGACGAGCAAAAGTTTCAGCTCTCTCTCCTCTGGAAGAGCCGCTCTGAACACGGAGGCAACGGTTTTCCTCACGAATTTATCTATATGTTCAGGCTCGAGCTTGTTCATGACGAATACCGTTATCTCCCCAGGTTTCCTGTATTTCTGTATGTCCACTTCCATCTCAGGGTCGGTCACGAGAACGATGTTGGTCTTGAACGCCTTCGCATCCTCTGGTTTCATGCCGAAGTTCGGGTAGAGATCAAACATCCTCTTGTCTTTGCACGCCTTCATGAAACCTGTCCACTGGGCGGTCGGGTCGAAAACGACAATGGGGACGTTCCTCTCGAGAAGCTCCTCTGCGCAGACCATCGCTGATACGGATTTGCCTGCTCCTGTCGCCCCTGCCGCGAGCGAATGCATCATCAGCGCTTTGGTATCCACGTAGGCCTTCGCATCCGTTTCAGCTATTTTACCAACGAGAATAGAATCGGGTCCGGGTTTCGGAAGCTTCTTGAAGTCTATCGGGAATATGTACCTCCTCCTCCTCCTTTTCTTCTCCACCCACACCATGTAAAGTCTCCTTCCGAAGTAGAATCCTGGAATTAGCATGAAGATTACCACATACGTGAGCCAGTGCATGAACACTGCTCGAAGCAAAGCGAGGGGCGCGGGCAAAACAAAGACATCGAATGAATCCACCGCAAAGGCCGACTTCTTCCCATACCAATACGTCACGTTAACCTCTACCACGTATCTATCTTGCGGGGTATCCATCGGGATTGGGATGGTTTTCGTGAAACTCTTCACGTTTTCCACCGCTAACGTTTCGCTGCTTTTCGTTATCATCCTTTCCGTTTCCAGACCTTTTATTTCGTAATTGACCACTATATCCTCAATTGTGGCTGTCGGCCCCATGTTCACCAGGGTGAGCTCGAATTTAAGATCCCCGCCCGGTTCAAGTGTTTTTGTCAACACCTTCACCTTCACGTCAAGCAAGGGTTCTGGTGGAACCTCCACCTTCACCGTGACGGGCGTCACATGAGTTATGTTACGATCTCTAACCTTCGCCACGATATCGCCCGTGTATATCCCTGCCTGCGTTGTTGGCAATGCATAGAGCTTGACCTTCAAAACACTCGTTGACCTCGGGGAAACAACCAAAACAGGTTTTTCGATCTGGACGAGTTCCCAGGCGTTCCCTGTAACGCTCGTTTCCACCTCTATTGTCTCCCCAAGGTTGTTCGTTATGTCTATAGAGTGTATTTCATGCTCTCCAGGACGAAGTGTTACGAATATCAACGTCGACTTTATCTCAACCGGAACTTGCGGCACGCCCGGCGTGATGGGTACAGCTGGTCCTACCCCTACCCCAGGCGCGCCCGGAGTAACCGGTGGTGCTGGTGGCGCGACCTCGCAATCCTGCGGACAGTTAGCAATTGATTCCCCATATTCA
>JAGMCY010000142.1 GCA_023128965.1 Candidatus Aenigmatarchaeota archaeon
GAAAGGGATCCCAGGATGTTAAGATATCACTCATAAAAGAACTGATTTCGAACGCGAAACCCAGAGAGGCGAAGTACATAGTTCGCACGGTTCTTGAACAGCTGAGGATAGGAGTTGCTGAAGGGGTTCTGCGCGATTCGATTGCTCAGGCTTTTTTCCCGGGGAAAGAAAAGAAAGAAATAGTCAAAACTATAGAATGGGCGTGGTTTTTGAGGCCGGATTATTCCGAGATAGCGAGGATAGCTAAGGAGAAAGGTTTGAGGGGTTTAAGAAGGATTTCGATAGAAATCGGCAAACCCTATCACGTTCTCCTCTCCGAAAAGGCAAAGGATTTGAAGGAAGCGCTCGGGAAGTTCGAAAGACCTTCTCTAGAATTTAAATATGATGGAGCGAGGGTATGCATACACAAAAAAGGCGAGAGGTTCTGGTTCTTCACGAGAAGGCTCGAAAACATCACGAGACAGTTTCCCGACCTTCTGGATCTCGCCAGAAAAGGGATTAAAGCGAATGAATGCATAATCGAAGGGGAGATGATCGTGATAGACCCGAGAACAGGAAACCCATTGCCTTTCCAGATGCTTTCCCAGAGGATCAAGAGGAAGTACGACATCGAGAAAACGGTGAAGGAGATTCCTATACAGGTTAACCTTTTCGATGTGGTTTACCACAACGGAAGGCAATTATTTTCGGAATCACTGGACAAGAGGAGGAAGATCCTTGAAAGCATCATAAAACCCGTACCCGGGAAGTTCCAACTCGCTGAAAGGTTCGTCACCAAGAATCTGAAAGAAGCTGAAAAATTCTACAAGCGCGCTCTGCACGCGAAGCAGGAGGGCGTGATAGTGAAGAATCTTGATGCGAAATACCAGCCCGGGAGAAGGGTTGGATACTGGCTTAAGGTCAAACCGATAATGGAAACCCTCGACCTCGTGATAACAGGGGCGGAATGGGGGACGGGGAAGCGAGCTAACTGGCTGGGCTCTTTCGTTCTGTCCTGCAGGAAGGGGGATGAATTTCTCGAGTGCGGGATGATGGGGACAGGGATAAAAGAGAAAGGAGAAGGAGTGACCTTCGAGGATCTAACAAAACAATTGAAACCTTTCATGGAGAAGGAAAAAGGTAAATCTGTCAAGATAAAACCAAAGATCGTTATCGAGGTCGCCTATGAAGAGATCCAGAAATCACCTAACTATTCCTCTGGATACGCTTTGAGATTTCCCAGGCTTCTGAAAATACGCGTGGACAAATCGCCATCTGACGCGGATGATGTTGAAAAGATGGAGAAGCTTTATCACCAACAAAGGGGAAGGAAAATATGAATTCTGGGAACAATCATCCTTTAAATATATTCACTGACAAGTAATAAACATATATAAAGCTTTCGTACCAAAATATTATCATAGACCAGTAAGGATAATATTTATAAAGACAAAACGGCAATTAACTATCAATTAGGTGAAAAAAATGGTTGCATCGACGAAGACGCTGGATGCGTTGAGGAGTATCGGTTTAAACCTCTATGAAAGGAAGATATTCGTGGCTTTGCTAGCAAGAGGTGTGGCGACGGCAGGCGAACTTTCTCAGATAGCGAACGTTCCGAGATCAAGGTCTTACGACATTCTTGAATCCCTCGCAGAGAAGGGGTTCGTAGTGGTTCAACCATCAAAACCGATAAGATACGTAGCGCTCGCTCCCAAAGACGCGCTTGAGAGGACAAAGGACAATCTGAACAAAAAACATGATGAGGTGGTAGAGAGGATAAATTCTCTGAAAAGTTCACCCATTGTGACGGAGCTTGAAACGATATACAAGGAAGGACTGAATCTAGTCCAGCCTTTCGAGATGACGGGAACCATCAAGGGTAGGCATGCGATAAACCAGCATCTGAATTCACTCTTCAAGAAGGCAGCAAAGGAAATAAAGATAGTTACCACAGAAGGCGGACTGAACGAACTCTATTCAAACCACTACAATTCACTCAAGCGAATCACGAAAAGAGGCGTGAAACTCAAGATAGTAGCTCCCGTAAGCGACACGACCCCTGTAAAAGCGTTTTCAGAAATAGCGGAGATGAAAAACACCAAGGAACCCCTTAACAGGGTTTACACGATTGATGACAAGCACATGGTTTTCGCTCTGACAGATGACAAGAAAGTCCACCAGACACAGGATGTCGCGTTCTGGGCGCAATCTCAGCACGCGATAAGAAGTTTCGTGGAACCATTCTTCAACAATGTCTGGACGGGGTGAATAGAAGCAAAACCTCTTACTTTCTTTTAAACCAATTTTTATCTCATCTCTTCCTTTTTGAATTCTTTGGTCTTACCCTTCTTAGTCGCTGCCGTGGATAGCATACCCCACTCCTCTTCCGGAATCTCGAGCAAGTCCTTTAGAGGGTCGAATCTGTGATCCCTCATTATCTGTTCCTGCCTCCAGAAATCCATACCCGTCCATTTTATCCCGAAATACTCCTCGGGCAGTTCATTCGGAGGGACGTCTTTTTCCAAGAACTTCGCGCATAATTTGAGCGCGTCCACAGCCTGCCTGAAAGGGTCCTCCCCCCCTCCCCTTTCAAACCAGAGGTAAACATCAAAACCCCCTGACTTTCCGAAACCGGTTTTCCTTAGGAACCAATTTAACTTGTATATCTCCAGATCGCCGAGTTCTATCGGGTAATGCGCATGCAGGGGGTTCGGGGCGTTTGAATGGACGGAAAGAACGTACTCGCCAAAATCAGGGGCTATCCTTTCCAGATTATCTATCTCCACCAGCGGGTCAACACCCTGCCCTGCTATGTGCTCCCAGTCGATGGTCATGAAAATACGATCTGTTTTCAGGGTCTTTCGAATGGTTTTTATCGCGGCGTATATCTGTTTCGGATGCCACAACAAATACTGCCCTGCGTATTTCGGATCCCTCGCATCCGGCATCTCGATCGTTATCTTCAGGTTCTTTGCGTTCTGTATTAATTTATCAGAATCAGGATGTTGTTTCAGCTCTTTGATAAGCTTGCCGTTTATGAAGTTCAAAGCCGATTTCACGTGTCCTTCCAGGAATTTTGCCGCAACAACCGCGTAATAAAATTCCTTGAACTTCCTGTCGTTATATTCCTGCGCATAGGTCCAAGCCCCGTCAAGCCACTTGTCATCGCTGTAGTTCATTTTATAAGGAGCGATCACATCCTTATACACCTCTGCCATCGCAATCCATATGGGGTCTTTGTTGTAGAACATGTAATGCGAAATGATTTCATAAGCATCCGTAAGCTTCCCGTAACAATCGACCCTCCACCTCCTTTTTGAATAACTCTTTGCTACCATCTTCTTCCTTGCGTATTCCGTTATATATTCCCTGACCCTTTTGGCGTAAAACATCCCGCTCTCTTCTGACACCTCCTTCTCAATCCTTCCCATCACTTTTTTCTCAACATCCGGAGGTATCGGCTTTATCTGTTTTCCACTTTCATCAAGATAGCCCTTTAAGTATTCCTTCATTTTTTCATCCCTAATCTTCCTCCACAAAAGCTCCCTCTCTGTCTGCGCCCTGCCCGTGGCGTCCTGCAGGTCATCCTCTTCCACTATCTGCTGGGGGTATGGTCTGTCATAATCCCACATTTTCCCCAGAAACCATTCCCTGAGCCTTTTATTTTCATATAAAACCTCGGAGACAGAATACCCGATGTGATCGCACATTATGATCTCGAGCTTCTGCGACGTGTACGTCATCATCTCAAGCCAGAAGTGCAGGCAGGCATGAAAAAGAACGTATTTGCACCCGCCAAAGACGGCTGAGCGTATTGACTTCTCAATGTGATCCTGCCCGTCCCTCCAGTCCGAACGCTCCGGTATTGCCATTGGAACAGTAAGTGAACCATGAAAACATAAATCCAGACCCTGCTTTTCAGCGAGATGTCGTATCTCCTCCCCTATGGTGTAATCGATTTCGTGAGGAGTATCCCCTGAGATCTCGATGCAGTTTGCTCCCCTTGTCAAGGCGTAGCCTATCTTCTTCAACGAGGTCGCCAACTCTTCGGCCCTCGCGATGTAATACAAACCAGTTGTCACTCCAACCTTAATCATACAACTTCGACCTTAAGACATATGTAAATATGACTTGCTGTGACGTAGTCACAGACTACGTCGCTTTATTCGACCTTACGACACTTGTAAACATGACCTGTTGCGTTGCATACTCCGTATGCAACATTCGATTTATGGTCTTTGCCCGCTGATTCTGTAAGCAGTTTCCTTTATCAGGTCCCTGAGTTCGGCGACCTGTTCACCGGAATACAGACCGTAAGTTTTAGATATCCTTTCAGCGACATTGATCTCGTAAGGACCAGGCCTGATGAAAAATTTGAGCAACGGGTTCAAAATATTTTTCAGTTTCCTCCTCCTTCTGATCCAGTTAGCTTTTGTCCTGCTCCAGGATTTACTCCACCTCACCTTGAACTTCTCCTTTCCCTCCACCCTTTCCCCTTCCCCAGGCCATTCCTTTTTGATCTTCTCCTCCCATTTCTCTTCCTCTTTTGTGACACCTATGAGTTTTTCTATCTCCTCCGCGAACTTCTTTTTCTTATATTCCAGTTCCAGAAGCGTGAAGAGAAGGAAGTTCTTTGAGACCAGGAACGGATGGAAATGCCAGTACTGATCCTCAATGACCATGGGCCCCGTTGAACCCTTTTTGTATTGACATATGTAATCGAGGTCTATGAAGAAGTAATATATGAATCTCTCGTCAAGGGCGGGAGCCGGATACATCGCGAGTATTTCCCCGCGTTTACCATAAAGCGATACCCCCCCTGTCTTCCAGTCCTTTATCTTTTTCTTTATCTCCTCTTCCGTGAATTCCACATCGTACTTCGCCTCGAGGAGTATGAGATTTTCTTTCACCCAGTCATCAAATATTGGGATTTCCCCCCACCCGGAAACCATAATACCCTTTCCCATCTCCTCCGGTCTTATGGGCTTCCAGAACCAGAGCTTCGCGAGAATCTCTCCTTGAGGGGTTAAGGAGAGTTTCGTGATCTCCGTGAGTTCAGACGCAGCGGTCTTTATTTCCGCCTCTTCCTTTATCATTTTAAGCCTGTTCAAATGCGGTTTCAACCATTCCCTGTATTCATGAATGGATCTCCTTCTCGACTCGAGAAGGTTTTTTATCCTAACATAACGACTTCGCACGTCCGGGAAGAATAGCTTTTTCCATTCCACGAACAACTGGTTCTTCGTTTTGAGAACAACTGCCTCCGCTCTCGAAACCTCCAATTCCTTCATTATTATTTTTACATCCATCCATTTGCTCTTTGCCTTTATGAAATCCGAAATTATCGTGGGCCAACGTTTCGCCATGGTTATCATTGAATAACCTTCTCCGGTGTAGGCATCAACCCTGTCCACGAATAACGCTCGCAGAACGTGTTCATCCTTCTTGCCCATCTTGAAATAATCTAGGATTTCCCTGTACTTCCTTTCATCATGCTTGAGGAGTTCGTAGTCAGCGACTGCCTGCGCAGCCGAAGCTAAACCTGATTTCACATGGCCTTCCAGCCTCTCCTTCTGCGAAAGCAGGGGGGCGAATGCGGGAGGAGCGGTCGGGGTTAACCTTATGAACTCGTCCGCCTTCTCAACCATGTAATGCCATTTAGCAACCCGATAGATAAAGATGTTGTAGATGATCTCGGCCTGTCCTTCCAGTGTTACAGGATTCAGGCTCACGACCTGGTCAAGGAGCGCCGGACTAATCATTAATTCCCCGTAAATACCCCCCCTTTCCCTTGCCTTAAAAAAGAAGTAGTCAGCAACCGTATCGTAAGGCTCCAGTATATTCTTCCATCTCGCCTTTTCCCTTTCGAACCTCTCTCTAGCCCTCTCTTCCTCTGCCTCCTCCTTCTCTTCCCTTTCGTACCTCTCGAGAGGCTTTTCAACTTCTGCCATATTTAATTATTAAGAACCGAAAGTTAAAAATATCTTTTTCATTCGCTGAATAGTATGAAACCACCCACTATTATCATTATCAATCCCAAAACGATCCCGCCCAGACCGAAACTTGTCTGATGAACTCTTTTCGAACCAGCTTCCTGGTGACCGGGTATACCAGGGAAGAACACCACAAGAAACCCACCGGTAACTATCATTATCACGCCAATTATCTTGAAAATCAGCCACCAAAGCATATAAAACGCCTTTCAAGGTTAGGATACTAATTTATAATTTCCCAATGAAAATATAAATATAAGGAGAGTGGATTCAAATGCCGCATTTCGCTCGAACGAAGATGCTCATACAGGAGGATTGTTACAGGGAGAGGCCAGAGAGGATAAGCATTAATTACGTCGGGCCAAATCCCATGAAGCTCTACTACAAAGTATACGAACTCATAAAATCGATCTTCAGGGCAGCCGATTCCGATATACAGGAGGAGAAGTTCAGCTGGGGGAAAGGCGAGAAAGAGAAGTTCAAGGTGAGGTGGTATCTACATAAAGACATGGATGTTTACACGTATCTTTTCATCAGGGTTGACGTTTCCGGTTACGGGGATGAGAAATCAGGCAAGGCTGAAATCAAGATAAAGCCGCTCATGAGGACGGAATACCCGCAGGATACTATATGGCAAAGATCGCTCTTCTACGAAATGCTTAGGGTTTTCTGGCACAGGTCCTTTTACTACAGTAAAAGGGAAGAGTACGCAGAAGACTGCAGGAGCATGGTTTCGATACTCACGAGAAATGTCCATGAATTCTTGAGACAGCTCAGGGAAGAGAGCGGATAATTCTTAGGTGGAAAGATGGGAAAATTCCAGGTTGATGACGACTGCTTCGCTCCAAGAAGGGCGAGGTGGATAAATTATTCTGGACCTGATCCGCTTGCCTGGACACGCGAATCGACAGCTATACTTCGATCGACTTGGGAGGTCACGACAACAGGGACAGGCGAGCCGAGATGGATGTGGGACTGGACTGGTGACCCAATCCAGATGTATTACAACAGGATTGCAATTCACGAGAGGACGTCCGGGAGGTTCACGAAAATCCTACTTTCGGTTAAAATGGTCGGCTTCAAGGCAAAGGCCAAGAACGAGGG
>JAGMCY010000143.1 GCA_023128965.1 Candidatus Aenigmatarchaeota archaeon
CTCCTACTACCATTAATATCTATCCAAGGAGGTGAAGACATGCCGGTCAAGCATGGAGAGTTCAAGGGTTTCAAGACAATCAGTCTTTTGAGAACTGAGGATGATAAATATCCATTCACTTTTGGTGTTGCAAAGGCACAGATGATTCTCGAGAACATAGAGGATATAAAGAAATTTGTCGAAGAGAACAGCAACAAGCCTGCTGATACAGAATAATAAATAAAAAACCAGAATGCCCGTCACAATCATAAACAACAAAGAGACGAGCAAAGAACAGAAACACAGTCCGTCAATCCGTATTTACTCATGCGAGGGCTCTTATCATCTTTTGAGAGATTGGGTTTTGATTTATAAATGTTTGGGTATGGACCGGCCGGGATTCGAACCCGGGGCTTATGGCCTGCTAGAATTACTACACAGGTCTCCACCATGCCTTCACCGGACACCAAGCTTAGCATCCTAAGGTGGCGATCTACCACTGATCTACCGGCCCAAGTTTCGATTGATGACTTGAATTTATTGTTCAGGTCACCCATTGCTTTTGACTAACTTTTTATTGTATTAACTCATTTTATAAATATTGGGGTGGTGCGCATGGTGAAAACTTATCTTAATTATATTAACGGAAAGTGGACGAGATCTTCTTCTCGAAAAACCCTCAACAACATAAATCCCGCAACGGGCGAGATCGTGTGCAAATGCCAGGCCGGGAATGCGAAGGATGTTGATTTCGCTGTTAAGGCGGCGAGGGATAAATTCAAAAAATGGAAATCCTTTCCCCCGCCAATGAGGGGAGAAATCCTTTTTAAAGCTGCTCGCATTCTTGAGGAGAGGAAAGAGAAGCTCGCGAAGTTGCTCACGAAAGAGAACGGTAAAAACCTTGAAGAGGCGAGAGGCGAGGTCCAGGAAGCTATTGATATCACGAAGTACATTGCTGGCGAGGGGAGGCGACTGCTCGGGGAAACCACTACGTCCGAACTCCCTGACAAGTTTGCGATGTTCGTACGCGAGCCCATAGGTGTGGTGGGGATGATCACACCCTGGAATTTCCCTATAGGGATACCTGCCTGGAAGATACCCCCTGCTCTTGTTGCGGGAAACACGATTGTTTTCAAGCCATCCAGTGATGCGCCGGCCTTGGGGATAGAACTTGTCAAGGTTCTGGAGGAGGCAGGGATCCCGAAAGGTGTTCTGAACCTCGTGACGGGTTCGGGCTCCTCTGCGGGAGAGGCGATTACGAGGCACAAGGGAATCGACCACCTCTCGTTCACGGGTTCGACCGATGTTGGAACGCACATCTACGTGGAGGGAGCGAAAAAGCTGAGTTCAGTCGAATTAGAGATGGGAGGCAAGAACCCTGAGATCGTTTTGGCTGACGCTAATTTAGATCTGGCAGTAGATGGGGCAGTATGGGGAGCTTTCGGAACCGCTGGGCAGAGATGCACGGCAACTTCGAGAATAATAGTGGAAAAGTCCGTTCTGAAGAAGTTTACGGCAAAGTTCCTGAAAAGGGTTAAGAATATCAAGGTAGGGAACGGCCTGAAAAAAGGGGTTTTAACCGGGCCGGTAATAAATGCGGGGCAGATGACGAAGATTCTCGGTTACATAGACAGGGGGGAGAAAGAAGGTGCGAAACTCTTGATCGGGGGGAAAAGGATGACAGGGAAAGAACATAAAAAAGGGTTTTTCATCGCCCCCACGGTTTTCGCGGACGTGAAACCAGGAATGACGATAGCGCAGGAGGAAATATTCGGGCCTGTTGTGTGCATAATGGAGGCGAAGAATTTCGATGACGCGGTCAGGATAGCGAATTCAGTGAACTACGGGCTTTCCTGGTCGATATACACGAGGGATGTGAACAAGGCTTTGAAGGCGATGAGGCTCGCGGAATCCGGCCTGGTTTACATAAACGCCCCGACAATAGGGGCGGAAGTCCACCTTCCGTTCGGGGGGGTGAAAGGGACAGGAAGTGGAGGAAGAGAAGCGGGAACGGAAGCTATCAAGGAGTTCACAGAGATAAAGAGCGTTTTCATAGATTACTCTGGACGTCTCCAGAGGGCACAGATAGATATTAAATAAATGCGCAACTAATTTAATATTATGGGAAATACCAAAGAGAAGGAAAAGACAATATTGTGCTTCGGGAGTTATAGCGAAGGGGATACCCTGGCGTTTGAGATATACGATTCCCTTAAAGGTTGTGTTGACGGAAAGAATCTGGTTAAGTGTAAAAGCCCCTTTGAGCTTGCCGAACATCTGGAAAAGGAAGATGTAATTATCCTTGATGTCGTTAAGGGAATTGAAAAAATACGCATTTTCGATAGCGTTGAAGAATTCAAGAAAACCCAAACAGTAACGATTCACGATCTGGATCTGGGTTTCTTTATCAAACTCCTGGAAAACATGAAAGATTCGAGTTTTAGGATAATAGGCATACCCTTCGGAAAGAAAATAGGAGAGGTCCTAGAGGACGTCCGAAATCTCATCTCTTCAATTTGAGTTCTAAGAAATGCGTGGAGCACGAAAAACACGGATCGTACGCCCTTATGAGCATTTCCAAGAAGAACTTGACCTTCTTGTCGGGATATTTTATTATGGAGGGGAGGAAGAGTCTTATGTCCTCCTCCATGTTGCCCACGTTCTGGGAAGTCGGGGTTATGATATTCGCGTATTTTATCTTCCCGTCCTTCCCGATCCTGTAGTGATGGTAGAGCGTTCCTCTGGGAGCTTCGCACGCCGCGATACCCTCGCTTTCTTTCGCTTTCGCTTCGAATTTCTCCCTTCTCATCCCGTTTCCGTAACCTTCCAATATCCGTAAGGATTCATCAGCGAAGTGGACGATCTCGAGGGCCTGCGCGAAATTATTTATGAAAGGATTGGAAATTGGAGGAACAAAACCGGATTCTTTTAGAAGGGAACTCGCTCTCGCAGAAAGGTTTTCGTGGTTGATGTTTAGTCTTGGTAGCGCTCCAACCATGTAGCTTTTCCCTTGGAATGTCGAGTATTTTGCATTCGAATAACTTCGTATCTCCTCGTTTATGTGTTTTTTGTAGTCTCCCGACTCGAAAGAGAAACCTTCGGAATTAGTGATCACTCCATTATATAAAGGATATTCCTTCCCCTTCTTTAGGCAGAAATGAAGCGAGTTACTTTCGAGACCGGGGTATTTCAGGAACATGAATATTTGAGCAACTTTCTCAGAAAGTCCCCTCATCTCCTCTAGATTCT
>JAGMCY010000144.1 GCA_023128965.1 Candidatus Aenigmatarchaeota archaeon
GAAACGAAGGAATCCTTCATAAACGTGAACCCCGGGCAGGCGGCAACAAGCCCAAGGGGGACAGATTATATAGTGATCGCCTTCGCAATAATAGCGATTTTCATAATAATAATCTGGCTGAAAGGAAAGCTCAAAAGGGGTATAAGATGAACAAGAAATTTTTGCTTACAATACTGTTTTTTTTCTCAGTTCAAAGTTTTTCGTTCCCCTCTTCCTGCGCGGTAACGACCACCGTGGACGTGAGCGAAGTGATGAGCTGGGAGGTTTCGAGCTTCTCGGCCGCTGATGTTACGTACCCGAACACTGTTTATCTCACCCTCGAATTCCACAACAACGGGACAGTGGACCTGAACGTGAGCGGAAACCTGAGCATAAAGAAAGACGGGTCCGTTATTTACAACAACCTGGTTTTTGAAGGCAACGTTTCCGCGCAGCAATACGAAAACTTCACGTTCAACTGGACCCCCACGACCACAGGGGATTTTCTCGCGAACCTGACAATCAACATGACCAACGATGCGCTAGGCCAGAGCAACCTTACCTCCACTACCGCGTCCTTCACCGTTTATTCCCCTCCGCCGGAACCCGGCGGCGGGCCCTCGGGCACTTACACCCCGCCCGCACCAAACATAACCAGAACCTGGGACGTAATTCTCCCTTTCGTTCCCGTCAAGATCGAGATAGAAAACAAGGTTTTGGCCTTCAGGGAAATCATCATAGAGGTGGACAAGGAATCCCACAACGTGACCGTGGAGGTTAACAGAATTTACGATAAACCGGGATTCGTGAAGGACGATCCCCCGGGCGAACTCTACCAGTATCTGGAGATAAAGCACGAGAATATCGAAGGGTTCCGAAGTGTTTTGATAAATTTCAGCGTCAAGAACGAATGGATATCGGATAAACAAATCGACAAATCAGATGTTATCCTGAACAGATATTCAGCAAACGAAGAAAAATGGGAGAGCTTCCCCGCCACCCCAGTAACAGAGGATTCTGATTATGCGTACTACAAGGCAGAGGTTCCCGGATTGTCTGTTTTCTCCATAACGGCCAGGGAAAAAACCGCCTGCACCCAAGGCGAAAGGAGGTGTTCGGACAACGACTTGCAGGAATGTTCCTTCGGAGGCTTATGGGAAACAATCGAGACGTGCGAACATGAATGTTCCGGAGGGGAATGCATAGGGATCCCCCCCGCCTGCGCCCAAGGCGAAAGGAGATGCTTGGGAAACACATTACAAAAATGTTCTGCGGATGGTTCTGGCTGGGAAAACATCGAAATATGCGAATACGGGTGCTGGGACAATGAATGCAAGGAAATGGTAGTTTCCTTCGTAACCAAGATGGCGGTTTTTGTTATGTTTGCGATTCTCGTGGCAATCGTGATAATAATGGTCGCTCTCGTTTACGTGAACCTGAAAATGTCCCTAGCCAGAAAAAGATAGCATCATTCCTTAAGTTTCTGAAGTCCTTTTTTCTTTATCCTTATCATATCCTCAAGGTATTTCTTCCTGTCGTTATAGGTTTTCGGATCCAGCACGCCGTCCTTCAGGACTATCTTGAGCGCTCCCATATCCCTGTAGTACCTTCTTATGTCTTCCCTTATCGCCTTCTCGTTTCTTAATTTCTCAGCTTTATCCTCAACAGGACTTGGCCTTTCTCTTCGTGTTTCCTCAAAACTCTTCTGCTTCATTAAAATGTAGGTCAGCAGGATGAGTATCAGGATGATTATACCTATCAGGATAAGTCTTTCCAGTATCATCCAGGAAAGGTAAGACTCGGGCATCCCGGCAAGCATCGGATCCGAGCCTAACAAAGAAATGCTTGCGATAAAATAGATTATGCTTATGATGCCGAGGATAAAGGTTATTAAAACCGCCCTGTCAGTTTTTGCATCCTGTATGCCCATGTATATAATTTTGAACTGAGTTATAATATATGTTTGTTAACCCAACCTGAATGCCTGAATGGAAATCTTTATAAACCCCTTAAAGAATAAACTTACTGCATATAACGATGTTATATGAGAGGGGATATGGGTGAATAATACTAATTATAATAAAAGTACTGAAGAAATCATAAAAAGAACGGAAATTGCAGTGAATGGTTGCATAGGACTATATCTTAACAACGGTAAAAAATACTATCTCGGAATAATTTTTGGTGGTTTGGAAAAGGACCCTGGAGAATTACGCCCTGAAGATATATTTGGATATTTTAACACCAAGATCGGAGAAGTTGGAAAAGAGGTTAATGTAAATAAAAAGAAATTCCTTGAGATTCTTAAACGCGCAAAAAATACAGGCAAAAGACTGGGGAAAAAGCGAAGAGATGCTATTTACCAAATTATGGAAAGCAAAGAAACTTCCCCGGCTGAGGATTACCCCGAAGGCAGAGTTCTATTCTAAAAATTATAAACGCTGGGAGCACACCAACACCACAAAAGTATTTTAAGTCAAGTTTAGAATAATAAAGCATGAGGGCGAAAATCCTTATCCTTTCGGTATTGACGATCGCTGTTCTGGTGAGTTCCGGGTGCGTTCAGCAACCTTCTGGACCAATTTGTAATCCACCATACATTATAAAGGGTAATGACTGCTGCCTGGATCAGAACAGCAACCAAATCTGCGATACAGATGAACAACAGCCTCCTTATGTACAAGACCATTGTCCTTCCTCGTGCGACGACGGGGATGAATGCACGAAAGATTACTGTTCAGCCGTTACTGGTTATGAATGCAGAAACGATCTGATAATTCCATGCTGCGGTAATGATATTTGTGAGCCACGGGAAAATTATATCGAATGCCCGGAAGACTGCAATGAACCGATCGAACTGGGTCAGCCCGTAGCATCGGAAAGGGTTTTCAATCAGGGAGGGACTTACTGGACAGTTTTCAGGCGAGAGGTGTACGATCTTGCTTCAGGCAATGTCAGCAGTTCAGTAATCACCATCCCGATTTCAATCAATGAAAGAATAGAAGAAGTTAAAATACAGACTGAATGCAATGTAAATGAAAGCACAGCACCGAATTCTGGAAATTTTGAATGCGATAAACCATCAGATTGTGATCTTGGCAAGACAAACATCAGTTTAGATTATGAAGATATTGTCAGAGATCTGGAAAAAGGCGATTCGGTTAATGCGGAATTCGTTCTCTGGGCAAAATTCGACGATAACATGTATTATTTCAAGTGTGAAGTAAACGTCACAGGCAGTAATCCAGAGCAAACAGAACTCCTGTATTTCGACTTTACGTATTCCAACTACGGCGCATAGGTCTCTATTTCTAATTTGAAACCAAGCGTTACAAAAAAAAAGGATAAACGCTGGGAACAGGATTCTCTACACTTTTGGCCAACCGCTTTTGTGTAAGCGGAAGCTGCCGGAAAAGTGGTTTTCGAACCTGCGTGGGCTTTCGCCCACCGGATCTCTTGTTCTGGAATTCCTTGCGGAATTCTGCGATATCACTGTAACTCCACATACCCGCCGATTCAGAGTCAAGTTATGAAGTCATTACGTCACGAGGACGCTCCTTAGATCCAGTGCTCAAGTCCGGCGCGTGTGCAGACCGATTCGGGAAACGATTTCGAATCCCGAAGGTTTACCACTCCGCCATCCCAGCGTCAATTTTAATTAAGACCGCATCTTCTTAAATATTTAAGTTTCCTTCGAAATAAGAAATCACAGTTTAAGGTCGTGTTTGAAT